>SKFT01000107.1 GCA_007117865.1 Puniceicoccaceae bacterium
GAAATGAATAAATACAGGTGTGCCAGTTTGACCCAATTGCTATTCGTTTATGATTTTTAAAGCACTATTTATTAGTGACTTATGAAATAATAAGAGTTGGCTTGGGCTATGCTTAACAGGAGTATTCAACCATCAACGAAAGGATAAAAAAATGAAACCAATCATTCATCAAAGACAACCCAACTATAGCGACGCGCTTGCACGGCGCGTATTTTCACCTGTGTGTCGATTGCCGGTCCTGGACGATCTGGTCGAGCGGTTCTTTGAGAACAGCTGGGCCTCGCCAAGCTTTCATGGTGATCTCTATGAGGATGCGGAGGCATATCATCTGCGCATAGATCTTCCGGGTCTTCCCAAGGATGCAATCCAATTATCAGTTGAACGCGGAGAGCTAACCATAAAGGCAGCTCGTTCGGACGAGAGTCAATCGCGCACTGCGGTGCGGCAGACCATTTCCTTGCCGGAAGATGTGGATGCCGATGCAATCAGCGCACGCGCGGAAAACGGGGTTTTAACCGTGCGTTTGCCCAAGCAGGAAGCGCATCGCCCGCGTGCGATTACCGTGGAATAGGATTAACAATTAACAGCAAAGGAGGTTTATTGAAATGAGTACAACAGTAGCCAAACAGGAACCGGAAACCGCCGCAACTATGCGCGAGCAAGTGCGCGTGCGCGAACCGAATTACACGATCCTGGAAGAGAAGGAAAGCTTCCGTGTCGAGGTGGCATTACCCGGTGCGCCTAAGGAGAGTGTTAAGGTGGAACAAAAGGGTGATGAACTAACAATCGTTGCCGAACGCCACAATACCATTCCGGACGGATGGAAATCCTTGCACCGCAGTTTGGAATCCTGCACATACCGCTTGGAATTGCAATTGGGTCGCTCAGTCGATGGGGAATCCATCAGCGCCAATTACGCCGATGGTATGTTGACTCTGCGGGTCCCCAAGCGTGGTCAACAACCCGACCGTGTAATTGAAATTAGCTAAAAACGGGTAGGGGCGAGCGGGTATCCTTCAACCTAAAATCAGGAGTCAGCAATCAGGAGACAGGAGTCAGGAGCTAATCATCAACTATTTGTGCCTCGCTACCACCCGCCATTTTGGCGAAGCGGCCTGCACCACTCGCTTATATTCAATTCTGACTCCTGACTCCTGAGTAACTAAGTAGTTACATGAATTCGTTATTTCAACAAGCGGATTTCGGCGGTTTGGCTGAAAGGGTTGGCGCTGAACTGAACGGTTTGATTGGAGACATCAATCCAGCGCACACTCTCAGCCAGACGTTGACTGGAAGGTGATAGCATGAGCGTTTTACTTTCTGCGGATTTCAACCAATCAGCATTAATTTGATTGCCTGCTTTGCCTGGGAAACAAGCCAAATAAAGTAGATCGTGCTCGACCAAGTCATTGAAAAAGTGAGTGCCCAACGAGACATCTGGTATCAAGCCGCTGTGCATCGCCACCACTTCGCAAACCACTCTTGCAAGGGCAATTCTACCCGCGCGCACTGGGATACCCAGTGAGGGACTACCGGTGCCCCACCGTCCGGGTCCAATCAAAACCAAGTTGCGCTTGGGGTCGTGTAATTGAACCAGTTTCTCAATCAATCGCGCAACCCCGTAGCGATTGGATTCTGCCAGCCTGGCGTATGCCTCTGTCGGCACATATAGAATATCGTCGACAGAAATGGTGCGACCGAGTCCGATCACCGCGCCCTTGGCTTGGAGCAGTGCAATGCCATCGTTGCTAACGGTTTTCAGCTCGCGTTCATTCTGCGGTGCGTGTTTTTGCACCTGAAAGGTGCGGCATTGGAGCAGGTGGATGCAATAGGTTTCGGCATCAAGAAAGTTGAGGGTAAACTCGATATCCACCGGTGCCCTGTATGCGCGAGACAAGACTTTGAGCATTTCACCCAAGTCTTTCATTGCATGGGTTTTCTCCAATAGCCCATTGAAAGTGACCCACGGCATGCCATCCCCGCTATCGTCAACAAAACGATTGAGAGGGAAGTCCTGGCAAAGCGGCGCCATCTCCTCGACGGATTTTGAAATCAGGGCATCATTTTCGAGATCAATCACATCCATGCGCCTCTGCGAGTGATCGTGCTGCTCATCCAGCGAAGCCTCAGGACGACGCAGGGGAGCAGAGAGCGATACCAGACGTGTGTAGTCATCGTCTGCGCGGTCCACAGCTCGCGTACCGAGGCCAAAGACCAAGCGCGTCAACCCCGCTTCCGGTTCAATATCGGGATGCCATGCCCAGGGGTTGTAGGACAATCCCACTCCGGCGGATTGCGGGAAAAAAAAGCGACCGCGACGACGTCCTGAAACCCGCATGATCAATAGCGCCATGCGTTCCTCGCTTTCCAGCAGGTCGCGCGAACGACGATAGAGAATTGCCTCCGGATCCAGGATGCTGGCGTAGACCTTGCGTATGGCATCGAGTAGGGCGGCAAGGCGCTGTTCACGTGAGCCGGTGTTGGCTAGGAAAAAGCTCTCGTATTTGCCGGAGAAGGCATTGCCTCGCGCATCTTCCAATATCGAGCTGGAGCGCACGATGCAGGGGCGCTCGCCGAAGTAGTCGAGCATGCCCTCAAACTGCACCAGGATGTCCGGTGGGAACTGACCTTGAAGGATACGGCGGCGTCCCTCTTCCAAATCGGCAATGAGAATATCCGATTTGCGCTGGGCCTCACGAATCCACCAAACATTGTTCACCACCAGAAAGGTGACAAATGTTTCCGCACCGACAAAAAATGAGTCGTGAACTTCCAGGCGGGAGGCTAGCTCTGGACAATCATGACGCAGGATGGCGCGCGCGACAAGCATACCCAGGGCCTTGCCGCCGATAGAGCCAATACCTATCATGCGTTGGCGGATGGCCTGAAAATCCTCCAAAGTCAAAAACCGCTCAGCCAGCTCGGCAATACCCGAGCGATGAACGCGAAAGGCAGCGCGAATGCGCTCCAGCAGCTCAGTTTCCGCATCGGGATCGTTATAGCCCTCGGCTTTCTCGCTGAGCATGCGGTCCATTTCCTGATAGAGCTGATTCCAATAGCCTTGCCGACGATTGCGCCAAAGCCGGGGCCAGCGGGTGGTGGAAAGGATTTTTGCCAGTTCAGCGCTTTCCTCCACAGGCACGAAATCCTCCCCGCGTTGTGCGTGTAGGGTATTCATTACCTGCTGTGAGCGGTATTGCACCTTGATAGGACGAACGTAAAAGAGCCCTTCCTGAGTGAAGACTTCGAGGAAAAACTGGGATGTCTTACGGATGGGTTCGATTGCGTGGATGGAGTGTCGGTCGCGCTCGATGGCGAAATATGTCACTGTTTGCAAATCCCAAAGGCGTGGGCAGGTAAGGACGAAAAAGTTGCCTAGCGCTTGGTCAGAAAACCAAGTGTCGCCTAATGTGCTAAGCGAATCGAAGATATAAACCGTCCCCAAGCCATAGTCCTCAATGAATTCGTGGACGGCGCGCACGAAGCGCTCGAAGCCCAATCGCGGATCAATCGGATGAATGTATATGGGATCACTATCGTCGAATAGTGCAGGGTGATCGCCAAAACGAAAATACACGACCCGTCGCCCTTCGGCGCGGGCTGCCGCCTCATAGGGCTTTACGAGATGGCGGTAGTCCTTGATGTGGTCTACGCCCCAGACGACGTTATCGCCCGGGCGCAATCCACGCAAGACGCGATCAAGTCCGGGTAGACCTGTAGTTATTGGCGTATCAGCCATGCATCACACCACTCCCTGATCGAGCATTGCATCGGCTACTTTGGTAAAGCCACCGATGTTGGCTCCGGCAACGTAGTTGCCGGCCATGCCAAAGCGTTCGGCGGTATCCACGCAGATGCGGTGGATGTTGACCATGATCTCCTGGAGTCGACTATCGACCTCCTCACGCGACCAATTGATGCGCATTGAGTTTTGTGCCATCTCCAGGCCGGAAGTGGCAACCCCGCCGGCATTGGCA
Organism: Puniceicoccaceae bacterium; assembly: GCA_007117865.1. Classification (GTDB taxonomy): domain Bacteria; phylum Verrucomicrobiota; class Verrucomicrobiia; order Opitutales; family Coraliomargaritaceae; genus SKFT01. Next base: position 3,978 of record SKFT01000107.1, read on the forward strand.
GCTTTACCCGGGCCATAGAGGATTTTGGATTCCAGGAATTGATCTACTGCCTCCGGCGTTGATGGCATATTGGCGCCTTCTGAGATAACCCTGCAGCCATTGTCCAGCAAAGTTTTGGCATCATCGCCATCAAGTTCGTTTTGTGTAGCCGAAGGAAATGCGCAATCACAGGAGATACCCCAAGGTGTTTTGCCCTTGATGTATTCGCAGTTGAATTTTTCAGCATATTCGCTGATGCGGCCGCGACGGACATTTTTCAGGCGCTTCACGAATTCCAATTTTTCCTCATCGATACCATCCTTATCATAGATCGAACCATCAGAGTCTGAAAAGCTGACGGGTATTGCACCCAACTCGATCAGCTTTTCCGCGGTATATTGGGCAACGTTGCCGGAACCGGAAATAACGCAACGCTTGTTCTCCAATGATTCATCGCAGGTTTTCAGCATTTCACGTGCGAAATAAACGGCCCCATAGCCCGTGGCTTCCGGACGAATCAACGAACCGCCCCAGTTAAGACCTTTACCTGTGAGAACACCGGTGAACTCATTGCGCAGTCGTTTATATTGACCAAATAAAAAGCCCACCTCGCGCGCCCCAACTCCGATGTCGCCAGCCGGGACATCTGTATCCGCGCCGATATGGCGGTAGAGTTCGGACATGAAGCTCTGACAAAAACGCATCATTTCGGCATCGGAGCGTCCCTTGGGATCAAAGTCGGAGCCCCCTTTGCCGCCACCCATTGGCAGCGAGGTAAGGGCATTTTTAAAGACCTGCTCAAAGCCGAGAAACTTGAGAATGCCGAGGTTGACGCTCGGGTGGAAGCGCAGTCCGCCTTTGTAGGGGCCAATAGCACTGTTGAATTGGATACGGAAACCGCGGTTGACTTGCACCTTGCCGGAGTCATCCACCCACGGAACCCGAAAAACGATCTGTCGCTCCGGCTCGACAATGCGCTCAAGGATACCGGAGTCAGCATAATGCGGACATTGTTCGAGCACAGGGCCAAGGGAATCCAGCACTTCGCGAACGGCCTGGAGAAACTCTGGCTCGCCCGCGTTGCGGCGTTCAACATTATCCAACACAGCTTGGAGAGGGGTGGGTGTACTGCTCATACTTGTATTTTGATTAGAAATTTTCTTTGGTAAATATCTATTAAAACAGTTTTCTTAATAGCGAGGGAGGAGAGGGGTCAAAGCTAAAAACGAGCTTAAATATCGTCCAGTGTGAAATTTCTCAAAGTGAAGGCATTAATTCTTAGGGGCAGCTAAGGGAATAAGACTTCACAACTGGCTTATCGAAACATTGCTTTCGGCTAGCAGTTCCGGGACCAATAGGTCGTTACGATAATTCCAATGATAGCGGATCTGGCGAATGCCGGCAGCGGCGATGATTTTGGCACAATTGATACAGGGGAAGTGAGTGATGTAACAAGTGGCACCTTCCAAGCTGACTCCGCGTCTGGCTGCGTCGGAAATGGCATTTTGTTCAGCGTGAACAGTGCCTTGCTCATGGCCCTCGCGAATGCGCGAGGTATGTGGTGCACCCGGGAGGTAGCCATTGTAACCTGCGGCTACAATGCGCTGCGCCTGCGAGCCACCGGATACCATTACGCAGCCGACATGCAATCGATCGCAGCTGGAACGTGAGGCAATAAGCAGTGCTGTGGACATGAAATACTCATCCCATGTCGGACGCGATGCCAAAGCGCCAACCAATTTCTCTATACCCTGCAAAAGGCTCATAGAGTCTTTTGCAATGGGTGTTTGCAGCGTTTCGCTATCCTTGGGGAGGGGTGTCATATTGCCTTAATGGTTTCTGCTGTGTCGGTAACAACCTTTAGGCAATCGGGCCAGTGTTATTCCCAGGCCAAGACCATTCGGGTGAAGTAAATGGTATCCAGTCGCTTGGCCGCTTCCGGCTTACTTTCATATTCGTTGGTAATACCTGTGCGCACGCTCCAGAAGCGGGAACTGCCAATAGGGAATTCCAACGAGCTTTCATGGACTGCGCGGTAGTCACCGAAATCATCAAAAGCGGAGGTGAATACAAGTCGATTGCGCAGCAGAAAAATCCCATTGAGTTGCTTGCGGTGGTTGAGTCCCAAATCGACAACACCTTCGCTCGAATCAGGTGTGTTGGTGGTAAAACTGGTGTATTCGTAACCAATACCCGTGCGGGCGGTGAGTGTTTGCTTTTCCAGGTTGATTAAGCGAAAGGACGCACCACCTGCGGAGTTGGAACGCAAATCCACCTGACGAATGCGATCGGTGTCTAACTGGCTGCGTAAATACCATCCATAAAATTTGGAAGGAAAGTTTTCATATTCGCCACCGCCAATGACGCGGTCGGCAGTGCGGGTACCGTTACGTTCGCGGTATTCATAGGTGCCGTAAAAACGCAAGCTGTCATCGGGGCCTTTCAAATTGGCTGAAAAGTTAGACCCCATTCCAAACTCGCTGGTGTTACCTGATCGACCGAGCATGTCAAAGGTGGCCTCATACAACCAGCGGCGGCTAAGACGATCCAATTCCGCTTCATGGCGCACTATTTCCGGATCCGTTGCGTCTGGGCGCCAGCTATTTTGGATCCGCTGCATGTCGGTTTCCAGTGTTCCATCCGGAGAGATAAGCCGCAATTGGTTCTCGCTTGAGCGCTGAACGGCACCTTTCAGCGTGGCACCGCTTAGCAGGCGTACAAAAATAGGTTCATCGGTTTCGATCGAGGCCACCTTATCCTGTGCGATAGTGAGTGTACCCGCATAGTCGGTTTCAAGAATGAGCGAACCTTCGTCAATGGATACAATGGTGCCAGTCAGACGGGCTCCATCCATGGTGATCACCAAGTCGGAAAGTAGCTTTGTGCTTAAAATTAGACTAAAACTAAGAATGATTAGTAGCTTTTTCATCATCAAAGCAAAAACAAACCCCAGCTGGACATGGGTGCAAGCCCTGAATGCCGCAGTTAGCAAAAAAAACAAAACGTGCTGTTCGCCTATTTGATTAGGATATCTTTTGCCGAGAAGCCTTGTTTGATCATTGGCAACACGTGTTCGGTGTAGGGGACGATAACATCGAGCAGATAGGAACCATCGTGATCAATCATTTCCCGGATGGCCTCACGCAACTCCGAGCGTTTGAACACGCGGCGGGATTTGATACCAAAGCCCTCAGCGATCTTAACGAAGTCGGGATAGATACCCGAGGGATTATCAGGACCACCAATATTGTCGGGATCACTCAAAATCGTCTGGCCGCGCACACTCTCATACATAAGGTCCTCCCACTGAACGACCATTCCCAGGTGCTGGTTGTTCAACAATAACACCTTGACATCGATTTTCTCGATCTTGGCGGTGGCGAGTTCCTGCACATTCATGAGGAAGGAACCATCGCCGTCAATATCGACGACCAGCTTGTCAGGACGGGCGACTTTGGCACCAAGCGCGGCCGGAAGACCAAAGCCCATGGTACCAAGTCCCAGCGAGCTGATGTAGGTGCGAGGCTCGCGGAAGCGGTAGAACTGAGCGGCCCACATTTGGTGTTGTCCCACCCCGGTAGTGATAAGCGCCTGCCCCTTGCTTTCTTGGTAGAGCACTTCGATGGCTTCCTGTTGCAGGATGTGCTCGGATTCCTCGTAGGAGAATGGATGCTCTTTCTTCCAGCCATCGATAATGCTGTACCACTCGCGTAGATCCGGTTTGGTAAAGCCTGTTTCCTTGATCAGGGCATTCAAGCGCGACAAGGCGTGCTTAACATCCGAGTGGACGGCATGATCCACGCGCTTGTTCTTATTGTGCTCGGAGGCATCAATATCAATGTGGATGATTTTGGCATCGGGCGCAAACTTGTCGACTTTACCAGTAATGCGGTCGTCAAAGCGCGCACCGGCACAAATCAGTAGATCTGAGTCGCAGACGGCCCAGTTGCCGGCAACTGTTCCGTGCATGCCAAACCAGTACAGAGACTGGGGATGCTCGGAATCAAACCCGCCCAGCCCCATAAGTGTTGAGGCAACGGGCAAGCCGGTTGCCTCGGCGAACAGGCGCAGATCTTCATGCGCTTCTGCGGAGATGATGCCACCACCGATGTAAAGGACAGGACGTTTCGCATCACAGATCGCATCCAATACGGGTAGCAACCTGTCGTCATTGGCAATGGGCTTGTCGACCTTGTAGCCGGGTAGGTCAATGGTCGCGGGGAAAGTTGGTTGCCAAATCGCTTGCTGGACGTCCTTGGGAATATCGATAACGACCGGACCGGGACGGCCAGATGTGGCGATGTGAAAGGCTTCCTTAACAATACGGGGCAGGTCTTCCTTTTTCAATACCAGGTAGCTGTGTTTGACGATCGGCAGGGTCATGCCAAAAAAGTCAGTTTCCTGGAAGGCTGCCTTGCCGATAAACTGTTGATAAACCTGGCCAGTGATGGCGATCATCGGAATGCTGTCCATGAAGGCATCCGCTATGCAGGTAACCAGGTTGGTTGCACCGGGGCCACTGGTGGCCATACAAACGCTTGCGCGCCCCGTTGCGCGGGCATAACCGTGAGCCATAAAGCCACCGCCTTGCTCAAAGCGGGGTAGGATGGTGCGGATCTTCTTGCTGCGTGTCAGCGCTTGGTGCAACTCCATGGAAGCACCGCCAGGATAGGCAAATACTACATCCACACCTTCGCGCTCGAGGGCTTGGACGAGAACGTCCGCGCCGCGTGTATCGGGACCAACTTCATCTTGAAGTGGGAATTTGATAGCTGCTTCGGATTTCATGGTATGTGTATTTGTATGATAGTTTATTAATGACTGACTGACGCGAATTATTGCGCCAGCAAAACCATCTGAAGGTGTCAACCTGAGGTTTTGAGTCAACTATTTTGTTTGTGCATGGGAATGGGACAATCGCCAAGGTCAACCATTGTTCTGAATAGCGGTCAGCACATGTGCGGCAAGTGCAAAACCAAAGGCACCCGTAACTGCGGCTGACGAGCCAAAACCGGAATCGCAGTTGAGTCGATAATCCACTCCCTTGTCTCTTTTTGCACTTACTGAGCCATCTGGCTGCGGGAAGCGCAGGGGTTCGTCTGAGCAAACACAGGGCACTTTGAAGCGGCAGTTTTCGCCTTTTGGGAATCCATATTCACGGCGCAGCAGCCGTCGCACCTGCGCCGCCAATGGATCATCGCGGGTTTGTGCCAAATCGTTGACGCGTATCCGCGTCGGATCCGTACGACCACCGGCTCCGGAGCAGGTGACAATCGGCAGGGATTTTGCTTTGCAGGCGGCAATCAAACACGCCTTATGGCGGGTTACATCAATCGCATCAACCACGTAGTCAAAGCTTTGGTCTAACTGCTGGTCCACATTGGTGGGGGTTAGAAAGCAGAGTTGTTGCCTGACCAGACAGTCGGGTGCGATGAGAGCAATACGCTCTGCCAGTGCGGCTGCTTTGGGTTGACCGACCGTGGACTCAAGCGCGTGTACCTGGCGGTTTATGTTACTTAGGCATATTTCATCCAGATCGATCAGCGTCAAAGCTCCTACGCCCGTCCGGGCCAATGCTTCAACGGTCCATGAACCCACGCCACCGAGGCCTACAACGCAGATATGTGCCTGGCGAATAAGTCGGTAGCCGACTTCTCCATAGAGGCGACGGGTAGTGGCAAATTTTTGCTCTGTTGTGGGTGAATCCATTTGTTTGCTGACTGATATTGATATTACCCCAGTTAGACGGGTTGCTGCTGTCAAGCCCACGAGACGGCTACTGGAAATTATTTGTCCCAAGTATTGACCCCGTTGGCTAAATCAACTTTCTCAAGTTACATGCCGCGTAAAACGAAGAACAGCGATCCGAATCTCGAACTTCCCTTGGTCACGAATGACAGTGTCTCCGATGGCGATATGCCAATGGCTGGGACCGAGTCATCGCCGGAGTCCAGTGTAGCCGCTGGTAAGTTTGATCCGGCCAAAGCTGCCGCTGGCAGCGCAGGCGATAGTGCGCATTTGGATAATATGTTCAGCGATTGGTTTCTCGATTATGCTTCCTATGTCATCCTTGAGCGTGCTGTTCCCCATGCCAACGATGGGCTCAAGCCAGTTCAGCGACGCATCCTTCATTCCATGCGTGAACTAGAGGATGGTCGCTACAACAAAGTAGCCAATGTGATCGGCAACACCATGAAGTATCATCCCCATGGCGATGCCAGTATTGGCGATGCGATGGTGCAACTGGGGCAAAAAGATTTGCTCATTGATACCCAGGGCAATTGGGGCAATACTTTGACCGGTGACGGTTCCGCTGCGCCGCGTTACATCGAGGCTCGCTTATCGCCATTTGCTTTGGATGTCGTTTTCAATCCAAAAACCACCGTCTGGCAGTCTTCTTATGATGGCCGCAATAAGGAGCCGGTTACGCTGCCGGTTAAGTTTCCTTTGTTACTTGCGCAAGGTGCTGAAGGTATCGCCGTAGGCCTGGCATGCAAAATTCTACCACACAATTTTATTGAGCTCATTGATGGCTCAATTGATATTCTGCGGGGCAAGAAAACTCAGTTGATGCCCGACTTTCCCACTGGTGGTATAGCCGATTGCAGCGATTATGCCGGCGGCTTGCGCGGCAGTCGCGTCCGCGTCCGTGCACGCATTGAGCAAAGTAAACGCAATCAGCTCACGATCACCGAGATTCCCTTTGGCACAACTACGACCAGTCTCATAGACTCTATTATCGCAGCCAACGAAAAGGGCAAAATCAAAATTCAGCGAGTGGAGGATAATACTGCCGATAAGGTGGAGATCATCGTTTACCTTCCCTCTGGATCCGATGCTGAGACCACTGAACAGGCACTCTATGCTTTTACGGATTGTGAGCTCTCCATCGCATCCAATATCTGTGTTATCGAGAATGATAAGCCGAAGTTTTTTACCGCTGATGACTTGCTTTACCTGGCAACCGACAACACGGTTCACCTCCTCAAACGTGAACTCGAAATCCAGCTGGCTGAACTTCAGGAAAAATGGCACTTTTCATCACTGGAAAAAATCTTTATCGAGAAGCGCATTTATCGGCGGATTGAGGAAGCTGAGACCTGGGAGGCGGTCATTCAAACCATTGATCAAGGACTTGAGCCATACCAGTCGCTTTTGCAGCGGGAGATCACACGCGATGATATCATTCGCCTGACCGAAATTAAAATTAAGCGCATCTCCAAATTCGATGCCTTTCGCGCTGATGAGTATATCAAAGGGCTGGAGGGGTTGATTTCTGAGACAAAAGATCATTTGGCCAATTTGACCCGCTATGCGATTGCCTGGTTCAAGGAGTTAAAAAAGAAATACGGCAGTGGACGTGAGCGCAAAACCGAGCTGTCTTCCTTCGAGCGGGTCACGGCTCAGGCTGTTGTGCTTGCCAATGAAATGCTCTATGTGGATCGTAAGGAGGGTTTTGCGGGTTATGGGATGAAGAAGGATGAAGCGGTTTGCAAATGCTCTACTTTGGATGATGTCATCGCCATTACCCAAGAGGGGAGGATGCTGGTGTCCAAAGTTAGCGAGAAAGCCTTTTTCGGTAAAAATATCATCCATATCGACATTTTCAACCGCCAGGAACCCAACTCCGTTGGCTATTGCATGGTTTACCGTGACGGCAAAACCGGGTCAACTCTTGCCAAACACTTCACCACTGGTGGCGTAACGCGTGACAAGGAATACGATTTGACCAAGGGCAAGGCGGGCTCAAGAGTATTCTTTCTGATTGCCTACGATGTCGCCGACGGTGTTCCAGAGCCAGTGCGGGTCAATCTCAAACCAGCGCCCAGACTGCGCAAGAGCGAGGAAATCGTCGATTTCCGCGCAATTACCTTACGCGGACGGGCCTCAGGTGGGAATATTGTGACCAAACATGCGGTTCGCAATGTTGCCCGCATGACACAGGCGGAGAAGGCGGAGTTTGAGGAAAACCGTGAGGGTGATTTCGCATTGGATCCCGAGTAGCCGCCTGTCAGGGACATGCGTCCCCGCATGTCCGAGCTGAATTAGCGACGATCGTTTGCGAGAAAGCTGCGGACGACCGGGCCCTACCTTTTCAGTCTCTAATCCTCAGCGCTTCAATTGTCGCGCTACGTCCAGCGACCTGTCCGCCGTAGCTCGCAGAGCGAAGGAGTGAGCAAGTGGTAAAACAGGTATTCATAACCCGCTTATATTCAATTCTGACTCCTGAATTCTGGCTCCTGACTACTCCATTTAGGTTCCTTGCTTAAGGCCTTCACCGCTAGAAGTGCTTCGAAATAGACAGTCCTTCCTAATGGTGAAAAAAAACTCGCAAAAAGCGCTTTATTAAACCATAACAACTACAATGCGACTATTAGCTAACCTAAAAATTAACTCTCTTTTTGTGCTGATTCTCACGCTAACGCTGTCTGCGGAGGAGGCTCATTCCACGAAAATTTGTGATTTGC
>SKFT01000084.1 GCA_007117865.1 Puniceicoccaceae bacterium
TACCCCACCGGATCCGTCGTCACCGATTGGGCATTGAGTGAAAAAAGGGTTCCGGTAGCGATTAAAGCGGCACTTATGACAGGCAACAGTTTCATGATGGAAATAATCTAGGGTTAAATTCAGAAAGCGTCAAGTGATTTTTTGTTACGATACAGTGTTTTTTTCAATTAATTTTATGTTAGCATTCCGCATACCAAATTAAGCGTTTTTTGCAATTCCACGCAGTCACCGCCAACGCTTGAAACCGCCGCTCCCAGTCAGGCCAAGCGCGGGCAAGCAGGCCCTTAGCCCGACAGAACATAACTTTTAATGAAGGGACACGATTTTGCGCGTCCCTCCGTAACTGGAATAAGTATAAGCCCGCAGTCCCCGCTCTCACGAGCGAGGTTACAACTTAACCACTCAACCCCCCTCCGCGCCTCTGCGCCTTGAGCGAGGGTGGCGAGCGGGCGCGAGTCTGATCAGAACAACAAACAGTATCAGGCTGCCGACCCGGGCTTTACCGCGTATCTGCCGGAACCAATGAACATCAGGGCGAGAAAGACGACCGCGAGTTCGAGCGGGCGGGCGGTGGTCATCAGGAAATCCCCTCCCCTGCTATTGACCTCCAATGCGGCCACGATCATCGTGCAAAGCAGGAAAAATGCGGACGTGCGGGTATACAGCCCGATGAGTAGCAAAATACCGCCGAGGAACTCCGCCAGCGTGCCAGCCAAGCCGAATGCGGTAAAAAGCATCTCACCCGAGAGGCCGATGTGGCGCATGGCCCCACCCAGCTTTTGCCAAGTTTCGGGTCCGCCGAGAACCTTGCCCCAGCCGTGGGCTGCCATGAAGCCACCCAAACCCACCCGCAATACGAGCAAGCCAAAATCGCGGCGAATAAAAATAGTTTCCAAGGAAGTGCGGATGGACATGAGTTATTGTTTGGTCAGAGACCAGAAGTCAGAATTTACAAAAATGTTGTGCGCTTTGGTCATTGATGAAGCTTTGGGGACCTTGGTTGCTCAAGGAGGAATTAGCAAGATTAATGCGCGTGGGTTTTTGCACTTAAAAGGTCCGCAATACTATTTTACTGAAGTCGGACTTATCTGCCACTTGCCGTGCATACGTGAGACTGAGCAAATTACCCGCGTTCCACTGGTGGGAGCTATTTTCGAAAACCTGGTCGTCATGGAGTGCGCAAAGGCACTGCAATCAGCGATGCCAACGGTGCGCTTAACTTCCGCGACATAGAGGGTCATTTTGTGCGTTCGACATAGCGAAGATAGCAGCCCCAATCACTTTCAACATGAAAGCGGAATCAATCGTGCAGCGGGGTTTAGCTTGAATAATCGTAACGACTCAGGTATTCAGGAGTCAGAATTTAGATTGGCCTGCAAATAGGCCTCAAGTAACTATGGATATCGCAGCGTGACGAAATTGTGATGTCAGGCCATAGGTTTCCGAGCGCGGGAAAGCGCTGTGATAGGCGGTAAACCGCAAGCACAAACTGGTGGGCCTTCTGCCAAGCCAAAAAATCTTCAAATGTCTTCGCTGGATCCCCTCTCCTGTGGTGTGACAGCGGTAGGGCAAGGGAGGCGGGACATTCCTGTCCCGCGGCGGTGGTTTGGGCGGGTTCGTGGACGGGGACAGGAATGTCCCCTCTCCGGTGGTGTGACAGCGGTAGCGCAAGGGAGGCGGGACATTCCTGTCCCGCGGCGGGGGTTTTGGGCGGGTTCGTGACGGGGACAGGAATGTCCCCTCTCCGGTGGTGTGACAGCGGTAGCGCAAGGGAGGCGGGACATTCCTGTCCCGCGGCTGTGGTTTGGGCGGGTTCGTGGACGGGGACAGGACGGAGGCGAAGCCGTAGATGGTGGAGCTTGCGTAACAATGTCCCCTCTCCGGTGGTGTGACAGCGGTCGGGCAAGGGAGGCGGGATATTCCTGTCCCGCTACGGTGGCGTTTGGGGCGTCGTCTTGACGGGGACAGGACGGAGGCGAAGCCGCGACCTTCTATCTAAGCTTAACCGAACTCGCGGTCGTCGGCGGCTTGGCGAGTTTTGGGTCCACCGGCTCGTAGCCATGCGTGAATGAAGGGATTGAGATCGCCGTCCATTACAGCCTGGACATTGCCAGTTTCCACTCCCGTGCGCAGGTCTTTAACCATTTGGTAGGGCTGGAATACGTAGGAGCGGATTTGGTTGCCCCAGGCGATATCACCTTTTTCGCCGTAGTAACGTTCCATTTCACTGCGCTTTTCGTCGAGTCGTTTTTCATACAAACGGCTCTTCAAAGTGCGCATGGCCGTGGCGCGATTTTTGATCTGAGAGCGCTCGTTTTGACATGTGACGACCAGGCCGGTTGGTATATGAGTCAAACGCACGGCGGAGTCGGTGCGGTTAACGTGCTGACCACCCTTGCCGCTCGCACGGTAGGTATCGACCCGCAACTCGCTTTCCGGAATCTCCATATTGGCATCCAAATCGTCCTCGATCTCGGCAATGACATCGACCGAACTGAAGGAGGTGTGACGGCGGGCATTGGAGTCGAAAGGACTGATTCGAACCAGACGGTGGACCCCGCGTTCGGCTTTTATGAAGCCATAGGCATTGGCACCAATGATACGGAAGGTGGCACTGCTGATGCCAGCCTCTTCGCCGTCGGCAATGTCTTGAATATCCACGCTGTAGCCCTGGCTTTCTGCCCAGCGGGTATACATGCGAAAGAGCATATTGGCCCAATCGCACGACTCGGTGCCACCTGCGCCAGCATGTACGGTAACGATTGCATTGCAGCCGTCCATTGGACCATTGAGAAAGGCATTCAGCTCCAGGGTGTCGACTTGGTTGATAAGCTTTTTGCTTAGCTCAATAACCTCGGCAGCATAGGCCTCGGCTTCCTCGCCCTCGCTCTCGTCGACCAACTCCAGCATGGTTTTCAGATCGTCGCACTCGTTACGGAAGTCGCGCACTGGCATGATCCTCGCTTTAATGCGGTTAGCTTCGGCAATGACTTTCTGCGCCTCTGTTTGATTGTCCCAGAAGCCGGGTGAGGCCATCCGCGCATCGACCCGCTCCAATTCATTCAGCCCTTTGTCGCAGTCAAAGATACCTCCATAAATAACCCGCGCGGCGGGTGATCTCTTCAATCTGGGAACGTGTTTCCGGTGTAATGGCATTCATAATGCATTTAAGAAGCACCAAACTGACGATATGGCGCAAGCCTCAAAATGGATTAAATTGATAAAATGCTGGTAACGACTCAGTAATCATGAGCTCTCCCCGCAAATCCACTTAGCGTAACCATCGGCGGCGTCTTTTGCAGCTACGGCCAGCCACTGTGGGGTTTCATACGGATGATGTCGCAGTAGCCAGTTTTTCAATTCGGCGCTGCGGGCGGCAGAGAATTTCACCGTCAGGCGGTATTCCTGTCCGCTCTCGACCACACCATGCCAGCGATAGTAAGCCGTCACCGGACCCTGCACCTGCACGCAGGCAGCGAGGTGCGAGTCAATCAAGCCGCTCGCGAGGGTTTGCGCTTCGTCAGGACTCGCAACCGTGGTCCAACCTATCATCAATTCATTTGTCGCTTCCATTCTCTTGTTACCGTTCAAGCAACACGCCTACCAGCCCGTCTCACATAGGCAAACAAAAATAGCGGTCAAGCAGGAGCTTGCCCCTCTGGGCCGAAGGCGGCCCTCTGATCTCTTGACCTCCGCATTCCACCTTTCGCCCTCCACCTTTTGGCACCGGCTACGCCGGGTTGGGTTTAACTATCCAAAAACGCTGGGACATGGGTGTGTCAAAATGCCACGGAGCGTCCCATCCCATTTTTCCAACTGACACCATTGGCGCAGCGGACCTTGGTTTCATTGATTTCGTAAATCATTTATCTGCAAAGATTTAATAAAATCTCAATGGCTTGGCATTGGGGTTGCTAATCATGACGCGTATGCCTGCTGTTCACACTTAGTCATTCAGGTGTCACGCGGGTCCACAACCGCATTTTGCGGAGCTTTTTAACCAAACTGAAATCAGTAAATACAATCATAATTCAAATCATATGGCTAAATCGAAAACTAACAACATCGGCTTCAATCCACTCGGGGATCGCGTTCTCGTGCAACGGATTGAGGAGGCAGAACAAGTGCGCGGGGGTATCATCATCCCCGACAGCGCCAAAGAAAAACCGCAGGAAGCGTCCGTGGTCGCCATCGGCACTGGCAAGAAGGATGACGACGGCAAAGTCCTGCCATTCTCGGTCAAAGTCGGCGACAAGGTATTGCTTACCAAATATGGCGGCACAGAGGTCAAACTCAATGATGCAGACTACCTGATTGTCCGCGAGGATGATATCCTGGGGGTCATCGCATAAGCTTTAATAATCTTATTAATCTGAAAGGAAAAATACACTATGGCATCCAAACAACTACTGTTTGATGAAGGCGCACGGCGAAAAATCCTCAATGGCGTGCAAACGCTGAGCCGTGCGGTCAAGGTCACGTTGGGTCCAAAGGGACGCAATGTTCTCATTAACAAGAGCTTTGGCTCGCCAAAAGTGACCAAGGATGGGGTCACTGTAGCCAAGGAAATCGAACTCAAGGACCCGTATGAAAATATGGGGGCGCAAATGGTCAAGGAGGTTGCTTCCAAAACCGCTGACAAGGCAGGTGATGGCACCACCACCGCCACCGTGCTGGCTGAGGCCGTCTATCGCGAGGGTTTGAAGTCAGTCGCCGCCGGAGCCAATCCGATCTCCATAAAGCGCGGGATCGACAAGGCGGTGGAGCGTGCCAGCGCGGACCTGTCGAAGTTGTCCAAAAAAATCAAGGATCGTGCGGAAATTAAAAGCGTCGCCACGGTTTCGGCCAACTGGGATACGGAAATCGGCGAGTTGATTGCCGAGGCCATGGACCGGGTTGGCAAAGATGGCACCATCACCGTTGAGGAGGCAAAATCCATTGAAACCACACTTGAAGTGGTGGAGGGAATGCAGTTCGACAAGGGCTATCTGAGTCCCTACTTCGCAACCGATGCTGAGGCCATGGAGGCTATCCTGGAGGATGCCTGCATCCTCATCCACGAAAAGAAGATCAGTGCCATGAAGGACCTGTTGCCGCTGTTGCAGGAGCTTTCCAAAACCGGGAAGGCACTGCTCATCATTGCCGAGGATATCGAAGGCGAAGCTCTGGCCACATTGGTGGTCAATAAATTGCGCGGCACCCTCAAGGTATGTGCCGTCAAGGCTCCCGGCTTTGGCGATCGCCGCAAGGCAATGTTGGAGGATATCGCCGTGCTTACCGGTGGTAAATTCATCTCCGGCGATCTTGGTATTCCCTTGGAGAAAGTTAAAGTCAGCGACTTGGGACGTGCCAAGCGCATCACCGTGGATAAGGAAAATACGACCATTATCGAAGGTGCTGGCAAGCATTCTGACATTCAGGGTCGGGTGAGGCAAATACGCAGCCAAATCGAGGAAACCACCTCCGATTACGACCGCGAAAAGTTACAGGAGCGCTTGGCCAAATTGGCAGGTGGAGTGGCTGTTCTGAATGTCGGTGCTTCCACTGAGACGGAGATGAAGGAAAAGAAGGACCGTGTCGACGACGCCCTGCATGCTACCCGGGCAGCGGTAGAGGAAGGCATTGTTCCCGGTGGCGGGGTGGCTTTGTTGCGCACGGTCAAGGGTCTGGAAACGCTGGCAAAGGAACTTGAGGGAGACGAACGCACTGGCGCGCAAATCGTCCGCCGTGCCGTTGAAGAACCGCTCCGTCAACTCTGTGCCAATGCCGGAGTTGAGGGTTCATTGATCGTCGAAGAGGTTATCAAGCGCAGCGGCAACAATGGCTACAACGTCGCTACTGAGGCATTTGAAGACCTGGTGGCAGCGGGCGTGCTCGATCCCACCAAGGTAACCCGCACCGCCCTGCTTAATGCCTGTTCAGTTGCAGGCTTGCTGCTCACCACTGAGTGCCTCATCACCGATCTGCCCGAGCCAAAGAAGGCTGCCCCGGCTGACGGCGATTGGGATAGGGATTATTAATCTGCCATCGTTCCGTTTAATGAACTCGGTATAACTGATGCAATCAAGGCCCCGTATTTTCGGGGCCTTTTTTTGTACAGGTGCAATTTCTGTTTGACAGTGGACAAACGTTCAACTAAACATAATTACATCATGAAACCATTAACTGATCGTCAGCGCAAAATTCTGGAATTCATTCGCCGCTTTGCCGGGGAAAATGCTTATTGGCCGAGTATCCGTGATATTCAGCTTGAATTCGGTTTCCGCAGCACCAACGCGGTTATCGGTCATTTGCGTGCATTGGAAAACAAAGGTGCCATTGAGCGCATCCATGGTCAGGCCCGCACCTTCCGACTGCTGCCGGAAGCGGCTGAAAACGGCGAGGGCGAGGTTGATTGGTTACCGGTTTACGGCAATATTGCAGCGGGTTATCCAGATTTGGTCGAAAGCAGCGGTGCCATACATCAATTGCGGGTTGATGCGCAAACTGCGATGCGGGCGCGGGCACAAAATGGCTTTTGCTTAAAGGTTTCGGGTGAGAGCATGCGCGATGCCGGTATTTTTGATGGCGATCACGTTGTTGCGGTGGTTCGCAGTCCGCGCGATGGGGATATCGTCATTGCCTTGATCGATGGCGAGACGACCCTTAAACGCTACACAAAAAAAGGCAATGAACCGCCCTATCTCAAAGCGGAAAACAGCGACTATCCGGAACTTTACCCAATCAATGAGTTGACGGTTCAGGGCGTCGCGGTCAGTATCGTGCGCTCATTGTAAGCTGATTTTCAAAGTGGCAGCAATAGTGTGATACGGGTGCCTTCGCCGAGTTGACTGTTTACGGAAATTGCGATGCCCAGGCGATCGCACATTTTCTTTACCACATAAAGGCCAAGTCCTGTTGAAGCCTCATTGCCAGTTGGCTTGGCGGAAAGTCGCACAAACTTGCCAAACATTTTTTCCTGGTCATCAAAGCTAATACCCGGCCCATTGTCTTCGATAATGAGCTCAAGGCCATCGTCGACGATGCTGCTGACAATTAAAACACGGCCATAATGGGGGGTATATTTGACGGCATTACTGACTAAGTTGCTAATGCATATGGCAAGCCAATCGGCATGGCTGTTGACGGAAAGTTGCTCACTGGCCGCAAGGTCGAAATGCATGCGTATCTTCTTGCGCTCGGCTTGTTTGCGATAGAAAGCGGCGGTTTTTAAAATGACCGGGTTGATGGCGAATCTGCGCGTCTGCAGGTGACCGTGGAAAGACTCAATCTGGGAGGCGTCGAGCAGGGCCTTTGTTAAGCTCAGGATGATTTCTCCACTATCCTCTATGTCTTGAAAAATCTCCTTAAGCTCGCTGTTGGCGGAATCAATGTCGACAATTTGGCATAGGCCTAGAATGGCATTGAGAGGATTACGCAAGTCGTGGGCAACGATACTGATGAACTCATCCTTTTCAACATTCAAGGCTGTCAGTCGTTCGTTGGCGGCTTCCAATCGACGGGTTATCGCCAGCAACTCCAGCCTGCGCAACTCGCTTTGCTCATTGATCGCAGTCAATTCTGCATTGCGACGCTCGATGCGGGCATGTTGACCACGAATCACAATGATGCATATCCAAGCCACCACTACAGTGACTAAAAATGCCAGCAGGATATTGATGTAAAGCTGCTCGCGATAGGGCGCCAGCATTTCGTCTTCGCTTTCCTCCACAATTAAATACCAATCCTACCCTCATTATTGGTAAAATAAATCTGTCGATTAAACTTTGCCTCGTAACTACTGATCAGGCGATTGACACTGCCAACCGTAAGCCCAACGCCTGTTGCACCAATAAATCGTCCACCGAAATCGTATACACGATAGTTGATGAATATTGTCATCTCATCCCGATTGGCGAGATCCGGGTCGACGTTGATTTCATAAGGTTGATCCATATCCCGTACCCTGAAATACCAGCTGTCCCGCCAATCCTCTTCACTGACTTGCTTCAGCACGCCGGAGTAATGATAATAATTTTTCGTTTGTTCAGAAACGAAAAAGCTGGTGATAGTGCCATATTTGACACGAATCTCATTTAGATAACGAACGATGGGATCGATTTCCTCCTCCCCTGCGATTACCCAATCACGCAGGAAAGTATCGTTGGCCATCAAGGAGGAAATAAATATGGGCCTCAGCAAATCCCGCTGTATTTCCGAATAGACGTTATCTGAGGTTAGCGGTAGTGAACTTTCAACGATTGTCTTGCGAACGTTGTTGCGGGAAACCCAGTAGCTGCTGATGCTGTTGATCAGGAATCCTGTCAGCAAGAGGACGCATATTAACCACGCCCAAAAGGTTCTACGAAAGAATGAAATCATTTACGGGGAAGTATCAGGAGTAGTTATATTACAACACATTATGACCTACGCCCGCAATGAGCACGGGAGTACCACTGCGCGGGTGCACATGCCACCAGGCTTCAACCCCAAATGTTGCTGCGATGCGTTCAGGTGTGAAAACCGACTGCGGCTCACCCGCGGCAAGAATGCGCCCGTCTTGCATCAAGACCGCTGCATCCGCACAAGCAGCTGCGAGTGATAAATCATGCAAGGCAAGAATCAAAGTGTTATTGGGGCGCAACGATTGCCGCAATAAAGTGAGAAATTTCTGCTGGTGAACCAAGTCCAAACCGTTAACCGGTTCATCGAAAAGCGCATAATGGGTATGCTCACCACTGCCTGCCAGCCAAAACTGTAAAAACGCCCGCGCCAATTGAATGCGTTGCTGCTCGCCGCCGGATAAATTGGTATAAGCCCGGCCAACGAAAGCCTCCAAACCAAACGCATGCAATGCCCGCTCAACACCCGACTGGAGATCTGGCTTGCCACAATATGGCATGCCGCCGAGAGCGATGACTTCCTCCACCCGCAACGCGAATGTGAGTGGGTGCCGCTGTGGCAATAGAACCCGCCGCCGCGCCAATGCCTCAAAGGAAAACTGCTTGAGCGGTTGTCCGCTGAGTCTTATTTCGCCCGCTGTAGGCTGAATGAGTCCGGCCAGATGACGCAGCAAAGTCGACTTCCCCACCCCGTTAGGGCCACAAAGGACATGGATTTTGCCCGCCTCAAAAGTATGCGAAATGGGACCCGCCAAAAAACCCTCGCGGGAACAGTGCTGAACTCCTTGTAATGCAATCATACTGGCAAATGCAAGCGCTGGCGCTCGTATACCAGCAAGGCGAGAAAGAAGGGTGCGCCCAGCAGGGCGGTGATGATGCCTATTGGCAATTCAGCTGAACCCAGCAACAGGCGGGACGCGCTATCCGTGACCACCAATAAAACGCCACCAAATAAAGCCGAAGCGGGCAGTAGAAAGCGGTGGTCCGTGCCAAACACAATACGGCAAATATGCGGCACCACCAGACCCACAAAACCAATCGTTCCAGTCAGTGCCACAGCGGTTCCCATCCCCAGACCACAGGCAATAAAAATCTCCCGCTTCAAGCGTCCGGTATCCACCCCCAACAGCCGGGCCTCGTCTTCACCCAATAACACTGCATTCAGTGCCCGCGCCTGGGATAATATCCACCAAATTGCGATCACCAGTAGAGGCACAGCCGCCAGCACGCTCTCGCGAGGAGCCCGCGACAAGCTGCCAAGTGTCCAAAACGCCAAATCACGAATCCGCTCGGCCTCTGCAAGATAGATAAAAAGTCCGATTAAAGCACCGGCAAAAGTATTCAACGCAATGCCACACAACAACATTGCCGGAATGCTCGGTCCACTTGGAGTGCGGGAAAGCACATAGAGAAGTGCCATTGCTCCAATCGAGCCGAACGCAGCGCCAATCATCATCGCATAAATACCAAAAACCATAGGCAAAGCCGCCAGCAGCAGCGCACCGGGCCCCAGTATGAAAGCTGCCCCGACGGCACCTCCGGCAGAGACTCCTATCAAACCGGGATCAGCCAGTGGATTGCGGAACAATCCCTGTAATGCACAACCAACGCTGGCAATTGTTGCGCCCGCAAGCAAGGCCAGCAATGTGCGCGGCAAGCGGATGCTATTGACGGCTGTAGCCGCCATGGCATCCTCTTGGATACCCAGCAAACTTTTTAGAATGGCCGTCCAACCCAAGTCCAAAGCACCGATCCGCAGTGAGAACAACGCCCCGGCGACAACCATTGCCAGCAGTGCGATGAAGGCCCATCGGCGTGATTTTGGACTGAGTGGGAATAATTTCAAAACAATCGCATCTTTTGGTGCAAAAGCAGAATCGTCAAGTGCGCCTGTCGCTTGGGCTAAACATCTCTAGCGCAAGTTCACTTAAAATGGGAATCCGATCGAGAATAATAAGGTTCCCCTGGGATCGGTGGCACGGGGATTCAGGTTGTGGCCATATTCGAGGCGAACCGGTCCCAATGGGGTCCGGTAACGAAACCCTAGACCATAACTGTGCAAAAAGAATGCCGAACCGGGCTGATCGGCAGCAACAGCCGTTGCCAGCGAGTCCCAAAATAAAACCACATAGCTGCGGCCAATTACCCGTTGTTGCAGCTCGAAATTCGCCAGCAGATAAGACTCTGCGCCAATTTGTTGACCATTCGTATCAATCGGAGAAGCTTCACCCTGACGATACCCACGGATTGACTGGTCGCCACCGGGAAAAAATCGTTCATTAAAAGGCACATTATTGCTGGCATCGCCAAAGGATAGGATGTGCCCGAGGCGAAATCCCGTGTGAAATACGCGACTTTCTCCCAGCGGATGATGGTAGGCTGCAGCCAATTCCGTTTTCTGGAAATTGACATCAGCACCCAAATAGGACGCTGAAACCAATGATCCCAGCGAAAGCATTAACCCGCGTTCCGGATAAATCACATCGTCGCGCAAATCCAAAATCAGGCGGGCATTAATACCCGCGACGGTTGCTTGCTCTTTTGTTTGAAACGTTCCGCTGCCACGACGCAGGGTATCCTGGCGCTCAATGGTATATTCAACCGAAGCGGACCAGTCCGACCGTGGAATCACGAAGCGCGTGCCAAAACTGGCACCAATTAGCTCACGGTCGAAAGATAATTCCTCGCGGTAGGTATAACGTGTGCGCGTAAATCCGGTGAGATCGGTTCCAAACAACTGCGGTATCGTATAACGTGCGGATAATGACCGTGCTTTAATACTGGCGCGTGCATCCACATCGAGACGATGTGCGCGATCCCAGATATTGTTGCGTTGCCATAGTATGCCACCGCGTGCCATTTCATAGGAGCCCCAACCGGCTAATAAACTTAGCTCCTGACGGGTGCCCGGTTGCAAATCAAAAAACACTTTTCGCGAATCGGCGGTTTCTCCATCCTCATAGCGCAAATCCACCGTGCGGAAGACCCCGAGGGCCATCAACCTGCGTCGCGCATCGCTTACAGCAACAATATCCAAGGGTTCACCCGCCCGAAGTGCGGTTTGTCGGCGCAAAACCGAACCCCGCACCGGATCTTCGGTCTCGAAGGTTACGGACTCCAGCGTAATTGGCTCTCCCCGCAGCAGGGTAAACTGCAGGTCGCGGCGCACCGTACCATCATCGACGGGTGTGGCGGCTATGATCGATACCCTTACACGGGCATCAGCATAACCCTCGCGCCATGCCCGATTGAGCAATTCCTGACGCTGCTCGCGCTCCCACTCACGGCTGTGAATGATCTCACCATCAACATAACGCAGGTCGTTTACAACTGCATCGCCGTCGACGATGGCCACATTGCCAACCCAAAATACCGGACCTTCTTCAAAGTGCAAAACAACATCCACTGCTCCAGTGTCAGAATCCATTGTCACCCATTCCCCGCTCAAGCGCGCTTGTCTGTGTCCGCGTCGATCCAGCTCATCCAGGATACGATCAATCCGGTTTTCCAAATTATCATTGGTAAAGACCCGTGCTCGACGGGTTCGAATCAATGCATTATCCGGAACAATGATTCGCAGCGCACGTTGTGGGTCCAACACTTCCAAGCCATGCACTTCCACGTCATTGTAGAAGGCCAATGGTCCGGCATCAACATGGAAGGTTACCGCGTCGGTAACGACCTCCATGCTGATGGTGGGCTGATAGGGCTCTTGCCATTGGGCGCGGTATAACTCTCCAGCCTGCATCCAGTGAGCCTCAAAACGCGGACTGAAATATCCCAATCGCTGTAGTTGCGCCAACAACAGAAAAGCGCTGTCCTCAATCATTGCCGCATCCAATAAACGATCCTCACCAATGGTATCCCCGCGCAAGAATGCAATTTGTTGCGTCAATGCCCGGCTTTGAAAGAATCCCAATCCCGCTACGCGGATACCTTCAGCTGAGGCAATGGGGACCCAGCAAATGAACAGCAGAAGCCCA
>SKFT01000142.1 GCA_007117865.1 Puniceicoccaceae bacterium
AGATACACAAACGATCCCAGGATTTCAAAACTTTTCCAATAATTCAAAGGCCTGTGTCCAGAATGGGTGGTTGGATAACAGGTCCAGGGTGTTGTGGTCGCGGCCTTTTTGGATGTGGAGTATTTTGGGTCCGCCTTGGTAGCTTTCGTATAGGTGCTGGCCAAAGCGCGCGGGGACGACGGTGTCGTTTTCGGCCAAGAGGATTGCGAGCGGACCGTTAAATGCCTTGAGGTTGGCTATGTTGTCGAATCGGTCGCGCAAGAATAGACGCACGGGGGCAAAAGGAAAATGGTGCGAGGCCACGCTGGTCAGGGAGTCAAAAGGAGTAATAAGAATGAGTCCGGCTATCGCCTCCGGATCGCGGGCAACGATACCGGTGGCCACGCCCGAGCCGAGCGATTCGCCCAGCAAAATCAACGGCGCATCTGTTTGCTGGCGGACGTTCTGGATTAACTCATCCGCTGCCTCAATCAGTGCGCGCTCGCTGGGCTTGCCCGAGCGGGCGCCATATCCCGGGTATTCCAAAATCACCGTGGACCAGCGTCCATTGGAGTGCTCGCTGAAAATATCGGCGTAGTAACTGCGATGCACCGCATGACCGGCATTGCCGTGGAAGACAATAAAGACAGCCTCCGGTCCGGCATCCGTACCCTCCATTCCGCGTTGCCAGCCAATAAGTTTGGCTCCAGCTTTTACAGGCTGAAGGCCAACCCGTTCCGCCATACGCCGCATTTCTGATTCTGATGCATTCTGCGGGTAATAGATGTAGCGGTTCTGACAGCCGGCAAGCAGCAGTATCAGGACGCAGTAACCAACGATAATATTGATACCAATCCTGATTGGGATGGATTTGAAACGTCGTTTACCAACTGGCTTTTTGGATGTCATCTGTGAACATGTAGTGGCACCTGAGGATAAAGAAGCTTCTCACGTTTCACCTTGCCAAGCAATCCATTAATGGAACCACGAATGAACACGAATAGACACGAATATTGGGCTGCTTTCATTGGTCCAGGGAATCAGAGAACGATGCGTTTCCATTCGAGTTTGGCGTGTTTGAAATTAAGGATCAGACCTACTTTAAGGTGCCCAAGCGTATTGAGCACCTCGATCGCACAACCCGTAATGGCATAAACTTCTTCCTTCAAAAATAATTCGTGTTCATTCGTGGTTCTCCTTTTTATGAAAAAAGTCTACATTTGTAAAATATAGGGCTGTGGGAAAGGTCAATCCAAGTTTCCATGATTATGTCGATAGCCTATAATCTCAATTGAGCCTTACGTGCTTGATAATAGATCGCGGGGTAGATCAGTAACTCCAGCAAAAAGCTTGTCACCAGTCCGCCGATGATGGGTGCGGCCAGGCGACTCATGGTGTCGGCTCCGGCTCCACTGGCGTATAACAGCGGTAGCAGTCCGACGATTGTTGTCAGCACTGTCATGGTTTTTGGCCGTATTCTCTGGACCGCTCCGTCATGGATCGCTTCCTTTAGTGCCTGTAGGTTGGTGAGCCGACCTTCCTTACGGTGTTTGTCGTAGCTATTATCCAGATACAACAACATGATAAGACTGGTCTCTGCATCCAGACCAAGCAAGGCGATGATGCCTACGATGACGGCTACGGATAGGTTGTAGTCGAGCAACCATAAGAACAAGATGGCGCCGATCACGCTGAAACTGAGCGTGCTGACAATCAGCAATACACGTAGTCCACTACGGGTCGCCAAATACAACAGAACGACAATGCCGATGAGTGTTAACGGAATGGCCACCATGAACTGCGCGCGGGCGTTCTCGATGTATTCAAACTGTCCGGACCAAACCAGTGAATAGCCAGTGGGCAAGGCGAGTTCACGGCTAATCATTTGCCGTGCCTCAGCGACGTAAGTTCCCACGTCAATGTTGTTGATGTCGATGAAAACCCATACCGATGGGCGCGCATTCTCACTGCGTATCATCGACGGCCCTTCGCTCAAGCGCAGCGCGGCTATCTCACCGAGCGGAACGACGGCACCGCTGGGGGTGTCGATCAGCAACTCCTTCAATGCGGGTACATTGTCGCGCAACTCGCGCGGAAAGCGCAGGGTCACGCCATAGCGCTCCAAACCCTCAACCGTCTCCGTCAAAAGGCGTCCACCAACAGCAGTTGACAAAGTGGATTGCAGATCGCTGACAGTCATATTCAGACGCGCCAATGCCAGTCGGTCGGGAACAATATCAAGATAGCGTCCGCCTTGTGGACGCTCGGCAAAAACACTCGCGGTGTAATTGCTCAGCCATGGATCGGAGGCAATCAACTGTTCCGCTTCTTGCGCAAGCGCAGAAAGTTGCGTCAAATCAGATCCCATCAACTTAATCCCGACGGGAGTGCGAAAGCCGGTCGAAAGCATATCCAAGCGTGCGCGAATGGGCATGGTCCAGGCATTGGCCAGACCCGGAATCTGGACCGCACTGTCCAAGCCCGGAATTAGGCTTCCATCCGGCAATTCAAATCCATAGATCAATTCATCGATGCTGATGGGACGCGATTCGCTCAAGAAGCGCGACGGCAACCAGCGGGCCCAGGCGGGCCAATCGGTGAAGAAGCGTGGTTGCGGAACATGCCGCCACTGCTTGGCGTCGCGGTGTAAAACAATGGTAGTTTCCAACATGTTCAAGGGCGCTGGATCGGTCGCGCTCTCGGCGCGGCCGATTTTACCTTTGACCGATACCACCTCGGGGAAGTTGGCAATGATGCGGTCGGTTTGCTGCAGTAGCTCCACCGCTTTGGTCGCACTCAATCCCGGCTCCACTGTGGTCGGCATGTAGAGCAAATCGCCTTCCTCCAGCGGTGGCATGAATTCCGTTCCAAGTTGACGCAAAGGCCCTTGGAAGGTCAGCACAATTGCGACAATCGACAGGGCGAATAGCAAGTGTCGGAAGCGTAGTGAATAATTCAGCACGGGTGTGTAAATCCACTCCAATACGCGTGTGATCGGATTGGTTTTTTCTTCAGGAATGCCCTGCGATAGGAACACGATACCTGCAAGCACAACCCAGCTGAGCGCGATGCCGTAGCGCAGACCCGTTGATAAATCCAACGGCAGCAGCAAAAACAGCAAGGCCGGAACCAGTGCAATGACGGCGACGGTGAGAACGCGTTGCCAGCTTTGCCATTGCATCGGCAGCATGTGCTGGCGGATGCAATAGACCATCAGCACCGGTGTCAGCGTCACCGCCAGCAATGATGCCGCCGCCATCGCAAAGGTCTTGGTATAGGCAAGCGGTTTGAACAGGCGCCCCGACTGTTCTCCCAATAGGAATATCGGTAGGAAGCTCACTGTTATGATCAACAAGCTGAAGAACAGGGTGGGGCCCACCTCCCGTGCCGCCGCCGATACCACCTCAATTTGTTTTTGTGTGTTGAATGCTCCGGAATCATTTTGCTTAAAGGATTCGAGATGCTTGTGCGCGTTCTCCACCATAACAATCGAGCAATCGACCATCACCCCAATGGCGATGGCGATGCCTCCCAAGCTCATGATGTTGGCGTTGATTCCGAGGAGGTTCATTAGCGCCAGACTCGCCAGAACCGCTGTTGGCAGAACCATTGCCGCTACCAGTGCACTGCGCACGTGCAATAGAAACAGCACCATGACCAATGTAACGGTGAGCATCTCTTTCCATAGGGCCGTTACCAGGGTGCTGATGGAGCCGTCGATCAAGTCCGAGCGGTCGTAGGCGGTGGCGATGGCAACGCCGGGGGGAAGCGCGGACTCGAGCGCATCCAGGCGTTCTTTGACTCGCTCAATCGTGGCGCGGGCATTTTCGCCATAGCGCATTACCACCACACCACCGACGGTTTCCCCCGTGCCATTCCAGTCCACCATGCCCTGGCGAATATCAGGTCCGATGGCGATCTCCGCCACTTGTCCCAGCAACAGTGGATAGCCCTCGCTGTCGACCGAAACCTGCACTTGCGCGAGATCGTTTAATACCTGTTGCGTGCGCAGTCGCATTTGCGCAATCACGGAGTCTTCCAAAGTCAAATCGCCGTGGTCTCCCAGATAGCCGCGGGCACGAATCATGTATTGGCTTTCACTGATTTCGATGGAGCGAGCACCGGTTTCCGCGTTGGCATTCCGCACGGCCCGAGCCACGTCTTGAATGCCCAGTCCATGGGCTAAGAGCGCCAGCGGATCAATCGTGATGTTGTATTGTTTTTCAAAACCGCCCACCGTGGCGATCTCACTGACACCGTTGACGACGGTTAATTCCAGCCGCAAAAACCAATCCTGTAGCGTTCGCAATTCGTGTATCGCCAAGTCGGGCTTGCGCAGCGGATTGCCCGATACCGGGCAATCGGTTCGTTCGCCGTTTTCCGGGAAAGTGCGGATGCGTTCCAGTCGTTCGCGAATCACTCGCTCCCGCGGCAGATCGGTGCGACGGGTGAACCATTCGTCGCTGACGGGATCATGCCAAAATCCATCCGGATAATCGGCCGAGTAGAGTCCAGTGGTTAACACGTATTGGTAAATCCAGCCAACGCCCGTCGCATCCGGCCCCAGTCGAGTCTGCGCTCCTTCTGGGAGTTGGCTTGTCATGGTTCCGAGTTGTTCCAGCACCCTTGCTCGGGCCCAGTAGAGATCGGTGCCATCTTCAAAGAGGATGTAGAGGAAGCTGACGCCGAACATGCTGTTACCGCGCACGTCACGTGCACCTGGCACCGCGAGCAGGGCGCGTGCAAGTGGATTGGTGACTTGGTTTTCCACCACCTGCGGCGCTTGGCCGGGGAATTCGGTGACCACGACCACTTGCACATCAGAGAGATCCGGCACCGCATCCACGGTAAGGTTGCGCATCGCGGCGATACCACCGACGACTAATGCAGCCGTGAGTAGCAGTACCAGGGTGCGGTTGCGGATCGAGGCATCAATGAGTTTCTCAATCATGTGAATGCGCCTCCCCGCCGTTTGCATGGGCTTTATCCTTGCCGAGTATGCGGACCTGATCCGCACACCTTAGCATGGCTGGACCCCAGAGCGGATTTTCCAATGGGCCCTCAGCTTGAATCCACCAGCCGTAGGAACCGTGTTCGGGGAACATGTGGCAACGGGCGGCTTGTAGTGAACTGCCGATCGATTCGGGGATGCCGGATGCATCAATCCAGCCGATCAACTCTTCACCCACGATGGCGAATGCCATCCGCGCACTATCCAGATCGGTCGCTTCGATAAGTTGATGTGCCGCATCGCGAATTCGCTGCGTGCTATCTTTGCGGTGGAAGGCGTGTGGTTCTTCGTCCGTTCCCAAGTCGCGTAGTGCCGACATCGCCGCGCGCAGTTGTTGTCCTTTTGTGTCGATTCCCTGCAAACTATCCTGAACCAGAATTTCTGCGGTTGCGAGATAGGCTTCAATCGCTTTTGCGAGTGTCGCCTGGCCTTGCTCAGTTAAGGTCATCGGCTCAAAGAAAGTGACCTCTCCGCGCGCGCGATCGTTGGCTGCGGGTGCGGTTTGTTCTGCCTTAGTCGGTTCGTCATTTACATTCGTCGGGGTAGGGATTTCTCCTCCCATTGGTGGCAAAGCAAAACGCTGGTCATGGCAGGTTAGCATCGATTGTCCCATGTAGGGATTGGCGGTGGTCGTCGCTGCTTGAAACCACCATGCGTTTTCTCCAATAACCGGGAACATCGGGCAACGCACCTCATGCAGGGCCTGCGGCCACTGCCGGGGTATGCCGGTGGTGTGCAACAATGTGCGGAGTGTCTCACTGAGATCGCGCAATGCGAGTCGGGCATGGTTGACCGAGTCTGCCTGTTCGAGTGCCTCAGCCGCGGTTTGGATGCGTGTCAGCATCGACGGTATGGCATCGGCTTGTTCGGTTGCAGCGGGTGCGGGCAGTGCTTGTAAACCCCTGACCGCGTTCGCCAGTCGCTTGGCGGCTTCTCCCAGCCCTTCGGTGTGGTCATCAATTAATGGCGCGCTAACATCCAGATACGCGGCGATGATGGCCGCGATTAGCTCGCTGTGTTCTGTGGGTAGCGGATCGATTTTAGCGGTGTCCTGCATCGGCGCCTGCACTTCCTGTGTCGCAGCGGTTTCACCGCCAACCAATTTCAGTAACGACTCGCGCAAACGACTTTCGCTATCCAACAGGAATTGTCCACTGATCACCACTTGCTCGCCGACCCTCAGCCCGCCGTGAATGGCGATACGGCCTTCGCTTGTTTCCAAACCTGCGCGCACCGTGCGTGGATCAAACTTGCCATCACCCAGGCTGACAAAAGCTATTTGACGGCGTCCACTATCCAGCACCGCTTCGCGCGGCACGTGCAGCACGTTATCGGCCACTGTATCGGTCAAATCGATACGCAAAAACATACCCGGTTGCAGGTGTTCCTCGCTATTGTCGATTGTCAGTCGTGCACGGCCCTGGCGTGTGCGTGGATCAATCGTTGGATAGCGGTATTCGATCGTGCCATGCAGATCCAAATGCGCTTGATTAGGAATACTAATACGAACCTCCATTCCTTCGCGGATTTGGTTGAACTGACTCTCTGAAGCCGTCGCAATTGCCCAAACGGTATCCAGCGCATTAACTTCGAGCAACTCGCCGCCAGCGGCTAACCAGCTTCCTTCGGTTACCTCGATGCGGGTGACGATTCCGCCATTTTGACTTTTCAATGCAATGGTCCACGGTGTCTCATCGGCTGACTCAAGCTCTGCGATTTGACTGCTGGTTAACCCCAGCACGCGCAGGCGTTCGCGGGTGGCGATCACTTCCGTCGAATCCAGAGAGGTTTCTCGCAGACTGCGCAGTTCATTTAAGGCGGCAAGGATCGCCGGGCTGTGGATTTCCGCAATGGTGTCGCCCGCTGCAACGGTCTGACCGACATAGCGCACATGCAGCCGTTCAATATAGCCGGGTGCGCGCAACACAACCGAGCTGCGTTTGCGTTCATCAAAGGCCACGGTGCCGAAGGTTCGCAAGCGGGTTTGTAGTGGACCTTCTTCAACCGTTGCCAGGCGAATGCCCATGTTTTGAACAATCAGCGGATCAATGGCGAGCTCACCCGTCAACATGTCCGGACTCAATGGCGTGAGCTCCATGCCGCAAACGGGACAGTTGCCGGGGCCGGGTTGAATGATCCATGGATGCATCCCGCTGATATACCACTGGGTTTCGCCAGTGGAGTGAGCGTGCCCCTCCGTATTTGCATCGTCGTAGCGATGTTGCCACCAGGTGCGAAGCGGTGCTGCCAACAGCAGGCCAACAACGAGGCCGCCGCCAGCAAGAAAGAGTGATTTGGAGAGTGATTTCATTTTCGTTTAATATTTTATGGTTGGCTTGGCAGTGCTTCGATGCGTCGGAGCGTGGCGTCGCTGCGAATGACTTGCGCGGCGGCTTGATAAAATAGCCGCTCCAAATCGAGCAGCATTCTCCGCGTTTCAATCACTCGTAGCAGATCGGACCTATCCGCGCGGTAGGCGTTTTCCTCTGAGGTGACAACTTGTTGGGCTTGTGGGATGAGCCGATCGCGATAGAGCGTTACTTTACGCAAGGCGTCGTTCTTTTCCTGCACAGCCGTTTGCCATTCCGCGGCAAGCAGATTGTGCAAGGCTTGCCGACGGGACTCAGCCACCCGCGCGTTGGCCCGTGCCTCACGTTGGCTGGCGCGGTAACGTTCGCGCCAGATGGGTAAGCGGATACCGGCAGTGACCATCCACTCGTCGCGTCGGCCACCAGCGACATCCATGTATTCTATTCCGACGGAGAAGCCCGGCAGTCCTTCGCTCCGGGCCAAATCAATACCGACTTGTGAGGCCTGAATTGCCTGATCAGCCGCCATCAACTCCGGATAACCGGCTAGCAGAGGTGAGCGCGGGGGGGGAATCTTGTCATTGGGCAGCTGGTCGGCCAGATCTTCCAGTAACGGCAGTTCGGCATCCATCGTCCTTCCGAGCAATGCATTCAATGCGGCCGCTCTGGCAGTTCTTTGTGCCCGGAGTGTCGTTTGCTCATCCAGGATGCGCTCGCGTTCGATTTGATTGCGTAGGCTTTCTGCGGCAGTGCCTTGTCCTGAGCGAATGCGCGCTTCAATAACCGTTTCCATGCGTTTGACCAGCGCGGCATTTTCGCCCAGTAGGCGCTTGGTCGCATCGAGCAAAGCCAGATCCGCATAGGCAATGCGGATTTGTTCTTCAATCATTCGCTGAGTGGATAGGGCCTCAAATCCAGCTTGCTCAGCTGTTCGCGCTGCCATCTCACCGCGCAATTGCAAGGTGCCCGGGTAGGGGAAGCGTTGACTGAGCGAGAGCATTTGGCGGTCGTTCATGCGCTGGACATAGTAGCCATACATCAACTCGGGATCATCCAGTGAGCGCACTTGGTTGATGCGCTGCAAAAGTGCATCGGCGCGGGCTTTTGCGACTGCAAGCGTCGGGTTGTGTTCGCGCGCGTAGTCGAGCAGCGCTTCGACATCCTTGGACGGCAGAGCGTTGGCGGCAAGGCTGCTGTGATGGGCCAGGTTCGAACTGAGAACCAGGAAAGTGGTGAAGCTTAAAAGTGTTGATTTCATCGTTTGTGATCATTGCCATTCATTGGATTCGGCAGGTGAATGCCGTTCAATCCGTCTGCCTTTCGTGCAGGCAGTGCGGATACGCCGGAAGACCGTTTCCCCTGTGCTCAGAAGTGAACAACGGCAGACGGTCTCAACGCTGCGAAAGGATGCTTCCGCAGCAGAATGGGATCACAATCGGTATACGCAAAGGCGATGCCGCAACGGGAGCGTTGACCGCAGCACCAATTCATTGGCTGCAGAAGCCACTTGATTATGCTTGGCGGCTTCTGCGAATAATGTATTTTGAAGGGATATTGGCGCGCACAGGATTGGCAGGGAAAGGCCACCATGGTATGTGACAGGCGGCAGTTCAGGGAGTATCATCGAACCACATGCCATGGTTTCACAATTACCGCCACAGGGAGTCGATGGGAGCGGTTCGGCTTCGACTGAACCACAGCAACCCGCAGACGATTCATCCACCTCAATCACCGACGTTAGGAATCCTCCTGTCAAACAGCAGCCACACATCGCGTTGAGGGATGTGCTTAAAAATAGGCTGATGGCCAGGAGGAATTTCATGTTTATAAGGTTCCTGAGAGTTTTCTTAAGCAGTTTTTATTCCTTCCAGTGCAAAATTTTCTGAATTTCTTTCCGTTATTGCACTTTGCGTGTTCTTGCGAAATGTATCATTTATGCGTGTTATTAATTTCAAAGATGCAGCTACTTTTTTTGATGAATTAGCCGATTTTGGCTCGACGGTCGAGGCGGTTGATGACGTGCGGACAACGGTGTCCAAGGTGCTGGCCGAGATCCGTGAGCAGGGCGATGCGGCAGTGGCTCGCTACACTTTGCAATTCGATAAGGCCAGGGTTGCAGCAGCTGATTTGCGGGTGGCGCCTGCGGAGTTGCAGGCGGCGGTCCAAGCCCTCGCTGCCGGGGACCGTGCGGCAATCCGCGAGGCAATTCGTTGTGTGCGTCATTTTCACCGCCTAACGCTGCCAAAGCGCTGGCAGGGAAGAAATCCGCACGGCGCAAGGGTGGGGGAGCGGTTTTATCCAATCCGCCGGGTTGGGCTTTATATTCCGGGTGGCAATGTGCCCTTGGTTTCCACAGTAGTGATGACTGCCGTCTTGGCCAAGCTGGCAGGGTGCCAGGAAATCGCAGTATGCACGCCTCCGGCGGCGGACGGTTCGATAGCGCCGGCGATGCTGGCGGCATTATCTTTGTCGGGGGTCGATGAGGTGTATCGCGTGGGTGGGGTGCAGGCGATTGGCGCGATGGCTTATGGCACCGCGTCCTTACCGCCTGTGGACAAAATCTTCGGCCCTGGTAATGCTTATGTCATCGAGGCCAAGCGTCAGGTCTTCGGCACCGTGGGGGTCGACTTATTGCCGGGGCCGAGCGAAGTTCTGATCTATGCGGACAGCGGAGCCAATCCCCTCCATGTTGCTGCTGATTTGCTTGCTCAAGCCGAGCATGGCAGTGGCAAGGAGCGGGTATTTTTGGTCGCCCGCGGACGTCGTTTTATTGCTGAGGTGGAGCATGCGATGATGCAATTGTTGCCCGCTTGCAGTCATGCAGCTAAAATTCGCACCATTTTGGAAAAAGGGGCCCTGGCCATTGTGGTGCGCAGTGAGGCGCAGGCGGTCAAGGTGATTAACTTCCTTGCACCCGAGCATTTGGAGTTGCAAGTGGAGGCGGCAAGAATTGAGCCATTGACTCAGTCCATTACCACTGCGGGTGCAATTTTGCAGGGATACGCCACGCCGACGGTGTTGGGTGATTTTACCGCTGGCCCCAGTCATACGCTGCCGACCCAGCGCGGTGGACGTTTTTGCAGCGGCTTGCAGTTAACGGATTTTATGCGCCGTTCCAGCACGGTGCGCTATGATGGCCAAAGTGCTGCGAAGGCGGCTAAGGTGGTTGCGGCCTTTGCCCGGTTGGAGCATTTGGATGCCCACGGACGCTCGCTGTCGATTCGTTTGGAGGATTAATGATGCCTGTTAAAACCGCTATGGAAAATCCCTTGCATGCCTCTGCGGCACTCACATCTGTCATGGCGCGGGTGCGTCCACACATCCGTGCCTTGAGTCCCTACGTCCCAGGTGAACAGCCACAGGGCGGTGGCTGGATCAAGCTCAACACCAATGAAAATCCCTATCCGCCATCACCCAAGGTAGCGCCAGCGGTGGCTGCCGAGATTGAGCGGTTGCGACTATACCCCGATCCGTCTAGCCGGCGCTTGCGTGAGGCAATTGGGCGACGGTTTGGGCATCCGGCGGATGGCGTTCTGATTGGTAATGGCTCGGACGATATTCTCAATATGATCACCAGTGTTTTTGCTTCCTCCCCTGGCGTCGGTCATACTGTGCCGAGTTACAGTTTGTATCCGGTGGTGGCGGGATTGGCCGGCGCGGCAATGGTGGATATTGCATTGGACGCCTCGTTGCAGTTGGATGTGCGAGCGCTTGCGGAATGCGGTGCCTCGGTGTTTTTTTTGACATCGCCGAATGCGCCGACTGGTGTTGGCTTCCCATTGTCTGCAATCCGCACCGTTTTGGAAAACAGCAGTGCGCCGCTGGTGGTTGATGAGGCCTATGTGGATTTTGGCGGTGAAAGTGCGCTGCCGCTGTTGGCGGAATTCCCGCAGTTGATCGTGGTGAGGACCTTTTCCAAGTCCTATGGTTTAGCGGGTATGCGAGTGGGTTTTGCACTGGGACATCCCGAGGTGATACAGATGCTCGATCGTGTGCGCGATGTTTACAATGTCGATCGCTTGGCGCAGGCTGCGGCCTTGGCAGCATTTGAGGATGTCGCCTATTTTAATCATTGCCGCGAAGCGGTCATTGCAACCCGTGCGCGCGTGCGGGGTGTGTTGAATCAGTGGGGATGGTTCACCTATCCCTCGGTTGCCAATTTTTTATTCACCCAACCGCAGCACCCAGGTTCCGGAACAGGACCGGCGGTGGCGGAGAATCTTTTTCAACATTTGTTGAAAAATCGCGTTCTGGTGCGTTATTTTTCACAGCATCCTTTAACTTGCGGTTTTCTACGCGTTAGCATAGGTAAGGATGTTGAGATGGATCATTTTTTGGAGATTACGCAACAATGGCTGAACAACGCATAGCAGAAAAAAACCGTAACACAGCGGAAACACGCATTCGTTTGCACCTCAATATCGACGGTTCCGGCAAGGCTTCAGTTGATACCGGCATTCCGTTTTTCGATCACATGCTAACGCTTTTTGCGCGCCATGGTTTGTTCGATTTGGAGCTAAAAGCGGAGGGTGACTTGTCGGTGGATTACCATCATACGGTTGAGGATGTGGGTCTCGTGCTCGGGCAAGTCGTGAAGTCAGCCCTGGGCGAAAAGCGCGGCATTGCCCGCTATGGTTTTTTCATTTTGCCTATGGATGAGACGCTGGCCCGCGTCGCATTGGATTTGTCCAACCGTCCGGCCTTTGTTTACAAAGTGTCGGTGCCGGAGGCAATGGTGAGGGATTTTAATATCATGCTGGTACGCGAGTTTTTCCAAGCCTTTGCCAATGAGGCAGGTTGCAACCTGCACATTGCGCTGGAATACGGGGAAGAGCCACATCACGTGGCGGAAGCCATTTTTAAATGTTTTGCCAAAGCCTTGGATCGAGCCACCCAGTTGGATCCCCGGTTGGGCGATGCTGTGCCGACAACCAAGGGGACCCTGAGCAGTTGAATGCGGAGGCCAGCAGTAGTGCCGCTCGTCCGGAGTTGGCGATTATTGATTACGGCATGGGGAATCTGCGCAGCGTTCAGCGCGCATGGGAGCATGTCGG
>SKFT01000103.1 GCA_007117865.1 Puniceicoccaceae bacterium
CATTGTCAGCCAACATCGCCGTGGAAATTTCCGAAGCCGAGCAAAATGGCACGCTTTACCGCACGCTCTTCCTCTGCGCCTTTATCCTATTCACCTTCACCTTCACCCTCAACACCTTTGCAGAATTGCTGCGGCAGTGGCTGCGAAAGCGTTACCGCGCTGTCGAGTAACCATTGGTCATTAGCGGGGAAACTAACACCATGAGCAACGCAAAAACAAAACCTTTTGAAAAAAACATCCGTCCGGTCGGTGAAGTTTGGGTCTGGGTCACAGGCGTCGGGCTTGCTGTCGGCTTATTCATGATCTGCTTCCTTCTTGCGGTCATCGCATGGAATGGAATCAACTTCTTCTGGCCGAAAAAGATTGCTGAGATTACCCTTTCGGAGGATGGCCGTTCAGCTTTTCGTGGCGAGCACACTCTCCCAGGCGTTATCATTC
Source organism: Puniceicoccaceae bacterium (assembly GCA_007117865.1). Classification (GTDB taxonomy): domain Bacteria; phylum Verrucomicrobiota; class Verrucomicrobiia; order Opitutales; family Coraliomargaritaceae; genus SKFT01. The sequence continues at coordinate 439 of SKFT01000103.1, forward strand.
AGCGTCGCAACCTGACGCCGGAGAATCTAAGTCCAACGGATTCGGACCTGATTGATCTAGCCGAATCCAATCGCGATTATATGCGGGAGATGATGGTTTTCACCGGTAACAGGGATCTTTTTGCGACGCAGAATTTCGCCTTCCTCAACATGGGTGATATCGAGTCTGTTGCCTTCCCAGATGATCTCATACGCATTGAACGCAATCAATGGGGGGACGCGATTGGACGTCCCATCGCCATCCGCACTGCCGATGGTAATGAGATCACAGCAGATACCACCGACTTCATCAAGACATTGCGAATGAAAGTGGATGAAGTTCGCGATCGGCGCGCCGAGATCATTCGTATTGAGCGGCGTCAAATGGGACGCATTAACTCCTTCATTAACCGCGAGGAGCTCGAGATCCGTTATTTGCGTGGTTTGAGGGATCCCTCGGCAGCACAGGTTGTGGAGCTTGATCAACGACTCCAAAGAGTTGAAGAACTGCGCGCCGAACTCGAACCGCTAAGTCATGCCAGTGCCGCTTTGCGAGCCAGGCAAAATGAAACTCAATTCGTTTTTGAAGTGGTTGGTGGCGTCATTCGTGAGCAACCACTGGGCGACATCATCAACTTCTACTTTCCCAACAAAATGTCACTAACCCAGCGTTTTGGGTGGTTTTGTTGGAAGATATGGGAGTTCCTCAGCGAGCACCCGCGCGAAGCCAATACTGAGGGTGGCATTTTCCCGGCGCTCTTTGGCACGTTTGTGATGACCGTATTAATGAGTCTGGCTGTTACGCCCTTCGGCGTGCTGGCTGCAGTTTACCTGCGCGAGTATGCTAAACAAGGTCCGCTTGTCAGTTCCGTCCGCATCTCCATCAACAATCTCGCCGGGGTTCCGTCGATTGTCTTTGGCGTTTTTGGTCTCGGCTTTTTCATTCACGAGGTGGGTGCGGTAATTGATACGCTTTTCTATCCGCGCATGGTTGCCATCAACACGCCCGTTTTCGGCACCGGTGGCATCCTTTGGGCTTCGCTGACCTTGGCGCTGATGACAGTACCGGTGGTTATCGTCGCCACGGAGGAGGCACTTGCTGCCGTTTCGCGAGGCGTTCGCGAAGGCTCGCTGGCCTGTGGCGCTTCCAAGTGGCAAACCATTCAGCGTCTGGTCCTACCTGCTGCCAGTCCCGGGATTTTAACAGGACTCATCCTCGCGATGGCGCGGGGTGCGGGTGAAGTGGCACCACTGCTGTTGGTTGGTGTGATGGCATTGGCACCAAGTCTGCCGATTGATGACATTTTCCCGTTCGTTCACCTCGATCGAAAATTCATGCACTTGGGCTTTCACATTTACATTGTGGCATTGCACTCACCTGATACCGAGGCGACCAAGCCGCTGGTCTTTGCCTCAACACTGGTGCTGATTCTTCTCGTTATTGTGCTCAACCTTGGGGCGATAATGATCCGCAATCATCTGCGTCGCAAATTGCAGTCCTCCGCTTTCTAAAAAACCGTTCATCCAAACTTAAAAGGTCTTACCATGAGCCACACCTTCCAACAAAAGGAATTTAAAGCCACCGAATCCGGCGCAAATGCCATGCCTTCGTCGCAGCCTGACTTCATTAAAATCAGAGATTTTGACTTTTTCTATGGCGACAGTCAGGTTTTGTTCGACTTGAATCTCGACATTCCGAAGCAAAAAGTCACCGCCTTCATCGGTCCATCTGGCTGCGGCAAGTCTACCCTGCTGCGCAATATCAACCGCATGAACGATCTCATCGATGGCATTCGACACAACGGGGATATCACTATCGATGATTACAGCATTTTTGATCCCTTGCTGGAAGTCATCTCCCTGCGCAAGCGCATTGGCATGGTCTTCCAAAAGTCCAATCCCTTCCCGAAATCGATTTACGAAAACATCGTTTACAGCCTGCGGGTAGCGGGTCGCAGCAAGAAGTCGGAGCTTGATGAAGTGGTAGAGCGATCGCTGCGGGGAGCCGCTTTGTGGGAAGAAGTCAAAGACCGTCTCAGCGAGAGTGCCTTCGGTCTATCCGGTGGACAGATGCAGCGCCTATGTATCGCCCGCGCGATTGCCAACCGTCCTGAAATCCTGTTGATGGATGAGCCTTGCTCGGCGCTCGATCCGATCGCCACCGGCAAGATCGAGGAGTTGATTCATCGGTTGAAGGAAGAATACACCATCGTCATCGTCACCCATAACATGCAACAGGCTGCCCGCGTATCCGACCGCACCGCCTTCTTCTATCTCGGCAAGTTAATTGAATATGATGAAACCCAGAAAATTTTCATGAACCCGGGACAGAAACAAACCGAGGACTACGTTTCGGGTCGCTTTGGTTGATTCTTGTATTAGCTTATTATCATTAAACCACACGCCATACTACCATGGAACCTTCATATATCCGCGAACTCGAAGCCATCCGCTCGAAATTTGTCCTCATGTCCGAAATCGTTTTGGAGAATGCTGGCAGCGCAATTCAGGCGCTCCAGGATCTCGATCTCGACCTCGCCCAGCAGGTTGTCGACCGCGACAAGGACGTTGACCGACTGGAAAACGAAATTGATGCTGACTCCATTCGCTACATGACCCTGCGGCAACCCGTCGCCTCTGACATGCGCTTACTGACTGTTTGTATCAAAGGCACACACGACTTGGAGCGTGTCGGCGATGAAGCCAAAGCCATCGCCAAGCGCGTCAAAATGATTAAGAAGGAAACGATCGCCGCCGCCACCCTGCGCTGTATCCCGGAAATGGCAGAAAACGCGATTGGTATGTTGCGCGATGCGGTCGACGCTCTCGAAGGACAAAACACCGAGAAGGCAATGGGCGTAATTCGTCGCGACCGCGAAGTCGATGCCATGAACCGCTCCAATTTTGAAGAGTATGGACAACTGATGACCCAGCGTGCCAACGAGGCCCAGAGCCTGTTGGCCTTGATTCTGGTCTCCAAATCGATTGAACGGATCGCCGACCACGCCACCAACATCGCCGAGGAAGCCATCTTTTTGGTAAGCGGTAAGGAAGTCCGTCACAGCGGAATTAAGTCGAAGGTCGACTGAATCCTTACCCCCAAGCCGGCGTAGCCGGCACCAAAAGGTGAAACCGCGGCGCCAAAATGGCGGGTGGTAGCTAGGGTGTAAGTAGTTGATAATTAGCTCCTGACTCCTGAGTAGTTACGGTTCATCTCTATGGCATGATATTTTTACTGTCTTACCTTGCAACCACGCCATCATTCGCTCATGAATTAGCAGCTTTATGAGTAAATCCATGACGCCTATTGAGGAGCTCCGCCACTCCTGCTCTCACATTCTTGCCGCCGCACTGTGTCGTCTTTATCCCGACGTGCAGCTGGACGTTGGGCCACCCACGGCGCAGGGGTTTTATTATGACGTTGATTTGCCGCAGTCGCTGACTGCCGATGACCTCAGTCGTATCGAAGAGGAAATGCGCAATATTATTAAAGAGAACCAACGCTTTGAGCGCATCGAATGCAGCCGTGAGGAGGCGCTGGCAACCATTGAAAAATCCGGCCAAACCCGCTTCAAGCCGGGACGCCTTGATGACATCCCCGAGGGTGAAACCATCTCTTTTTATCGCAATGGCGACTTCATCGACCTCTGTGCGGGTTCTCACCTAGCCTACACCAAAAAGGTCAAAGCCTTCAAGCTGCTGTCCATCGCCGGAGCCTACCACCGTGGGGACGAGAAGAATCCACAACTCCAGCGCATCTATGGCACGGCCTTCCCCAGCAAGGAAGAGCTGGCGGCGTATCTGGATCAGTTGGAGCAGGCAAAAGCCCGCGATCACCGCAAGCTGGGGCGCGAGCTCAAGTTATTCCACATCGACGAAGCCGTTGGTGCGGGAATGATTCTTTGGACGCCAAAAGGCGCCACCATTCGTCAGGAGTTGCAGACCTTTATTACCGATGCGCTGCAGGCTTCCGGCTACGAGATGGTATTCACCCCGCACATCGGCAAGTTGGGACTTTACCGCACCTCCGGTCACTTCCCCTACTATCGCGAGTCGCAGTTTCCTCCGATCGTCGAACCGGGTGCGATCGAGGCAATGGCGCATGAGGGCTGCGGTTGCGGCGAGCTGAGCAATCGTCTCAATGAAGGCACGTTAGATGGCTACCTGCTGAAGCCGATGAACTGCCCCATGCACATTAAGATCTTTGACAGTCAGCCTCACTCCTACCGCGACTTGCCAGTGCGGCTGGCAGAGTTTGGCACGGTGTATCGCTGGGAGCAGTCGGGCGAACTCAATGGCATGACCCGGGTACGTGGCTTCACACAGGACGATGCGCATATCTTTTGCACCGAAGAACAACTTGGCGACGAAGTACAAGGCTGCCTCGACCTCGTCAAACTGGTTTTCAAGACGCTGGGAATGTCCGATTACCGCGTCCGTCTGGGCTTGCGTGACCCCGACTCCAGTAAGTATGTCGGCCTTGCCGAGCAATGGGACAAGGCTGAAGAGGCCATCCGTAAAGCCGCCGCGAGTCTGGGTGTGCCCTTTACGGAGGAGCCGGGCGAAGCCGCTTTTTATGGTCCAAAGATCGACTTCGTGGTCAAGGATGTCATTGGTCGCGAATGGCAACTCGGCACCGTGCAAGTCGATTACAACCTACCCGAGCGCTTTGATCTGACTTACGTCGGTAACGACAACCAAAAACTGCGTCCGGTAATGATACACCGTGCGCCCTTTGGTTCAATGGAGCGCTTTGTCGGGGTGCTGATCGAGCACTTCGCTGGCAACTTCCCCACATGGTTAGCACCAGAACAAGTCCGGCTGTTGCCGATGAACGATGAATTGCGCGTTTATGCGGATACCATTGCCAAGCAGTTGCGGGCAATGCGCATCCGCGTGGGCATCGACCGCCATACTGACAAACTAGGGGCAAAAATCCGTCGTGCCGAGCTCGACAAGGTTCCGCACATGCTAGTGCTGGGTGCCCGCGAGGCTGAGCAACAAGAAGTTTCTCTGCGTTCACGCATCCATCCTCAAAAAAGCGGCACCTTCCCCCTGGAAGATTTCATCCAATGGTTGGTTGAGGATATTCGGCAGAAAAACATCCCAACCAACGACAACAAGTAATCCGTCCATCCAATGAGCAAGCAACCCACTCCTCTGACCCAAGCTGAGAAAAAAACCTTGCGCGGCATGGCACAGCGTTTGAAGTCGTGCCTCAGCATTGGGCGCCATGGCCTGACGCCCAGTGTGCTGGGCGAGATCGACACTGCCCTGCGCAAGAACGGACTGATTAAAATCCGCATTGATGCGGAGCGCGATCAAATCCCTTTGGTCAGTGGCAGCATTTGTAGTGAACTGGATTGCGAACAAGTCGGCAGCGTAGGCAAAACCGTCGCATTATTCCGCGAAATGCCCGAAGAGGAACCTGTTTAATACTGTTTTGCGATTGCCTAAGTCCGGCAGACTTCTAGCCTGAGAAAGATGAGTAGCGAATCCGTCAATAGCAGTCCCAGTGTCTATGTCCTCTATGGCACACCCGGCTCAGGCCGCGCCGAGATCCTTTTGGATTTGCTGGAATCATTGCTGGATGGAGGTGAAAGCGTCGCTGTTTTGCAGTCGGATGATTGTGATCTGAATCCGGATCAACTGCAAAGCGCACAAAAGCCCCAGTTAATCCGCTATCAACTCAAGGCCTGCCAGCTGAACTTCCCAGTGGAACAATCCATTGATGCCGCCGTGGTCTTTATCGTTGCACCCGGCCTCGCTAACCCAGGCGACATGGCGGAAGCCGTTAAGGCTTGGCTAGCGCAAAGCGGACGTTCACTCGCGCGCATTCTGACCATTGTTGATTGCGCCAAAGCCGCCGAGCACGGACGCCTGCGCACATGGCTGGAGGCGTGGATACATTTCTCCGATGCGGTGTTATTGAATCACCGCGAGAGCGTCTCGCAAAAATGGATACAGGAATTTGAAAAACATTTTCACAAGCTCTGTTATCCCTGTCGCTTTTTCAATGTAAAGAAAGGGCGTCTGCGCAATCCTGCTGAAGCACTCGAACCCGAGCCCCGCCGTATTTCCCTTTATTTCGACGAACTCGAACCGATAGAGGAGGACGATATGGAGGATGAAGAACGTCCCCAAGACCTGGCGGAAGATCCCTATATTGCCCGCCTTGAAAGTGGACAACGCGCCAAACCCCTACCCCCGATCGACAAGCTTTTTGCGTGACGGGCTGCTAGCCATCACCCTTGGCGCTGAACAAACGCCAATCACCCTCTTGCTTAACCCATTCGAACAAAAAGCGTTCCTGGTGCGTTTCGGTCTGGCCGGAAATGGTTTGCAGTTGAACACGTATCCTCGCCGAGGAGAATGCCTGTAAACCATTGTCATGAACCTGAATGCTGTGCTGGCTCACGGCAGTATCAATACGACTAAACTGTGAACGGGCAGCGGTAAAAGCAACCGGAAAGGATTCCGCATCGAAGCGGAGCGTCCTTCCCGGACGGTATTCCAGCACCGCGCCCTCCGCCAAATAGCCAGCCACGCGACGCCCACGAGTTAAGCTCTGCAACTGTGACTCACCGATCGCTTTTTCCACTTGGCGGATTATCTCATTCAAACTTTGATCAATGGCACGAACATCATGATCGATCTGAGACCAACGCCAAACGACAAAGACGACAGCCACCAGCGAGCAGATCAGCCAATATTTCCATTTGTTATTCATAAGTAATTTCCGGGCCGACAGGAATCAGAAGTGGAAACGCATAATCGAGAAGTGAGTAATAAATGAACAATTCGCTTGCGATGCAAACGCTATCGACCGAAGGTATCGACATGCCAAAACGTTACGTTGTCATCATGGCCGGAGGACGCGGCGAGCGCTTCTGGCCGGAGAGCCGTCTGGCCCGTCCCAAACAATTATTGCCTATTGTTGGTGATGCGCCAATGCTGAGGCAGACGCTCGATCGGCTAAAAGGACTGATTCCAGCCGAAAATTGCTTTATCATAACCAACCGCGAACAACTCGATGCCGTGCGTGAGATTTGCGACGACCTCGATCCATCAAAGCTGATCGGCGAGCCGGTCGGACGGGATACCGCTGCGGCGGTTAGCCTCGCGTGTTTGCTGGTAGAACGTGAAGATCCCGAGGCAAGCTTTGCTATTCTTCCCGCCGATGCGGTGATTCACGATGATGCGTGCTTTCGTTCGACACTGGAGGCGGCCTTTCTTGCCGCTGAAACGAATTCGATGATCATTACTGTTGGGATTAAACCCAGCCATCCTGCTACAGGCTACGGCTATATCCGCAAAGGCGAAGCGATCGGCAGCTTCGCCAATCAATCCCTGATAGCCGTTTCGCAGTTCGTCGAAAAACCTGCTCTTGAGACCGCTCGTCAATACCTTTCCGATGGCGGTTATTGCTGGAATGCCGGCATGTTCATCTGGCAGGTGGCAACGATTAGGCGGGCCTTACAGACACATACGCCATCACTCTGGCAAAGCATGCAAGGGATTGCCGAGGGCCTGGATCAAGGGCAAACGCTTGCAGATTGCCTGGACCACTATTATCCGAATATGGAAAAAATCTCCATCGACTATGCGGTGATTGAGAAAGCAAGGGATGTGGGGATGATTGAGGCAAGCTTTGACTGGGACGACGTTGGCGAATGGCCGGCAGTTGCCCGACACTACCCCGCAGATGCTGACGGCAATGTGGTTCGTGGCGATGCCCAGCTCACAGCAGCTGCGGGCAACATCGTTTACTCCCGCAGCGATACTCATTTAATCGGCCTGCTCGGAGTCAAAGATTTGATTGTCGTACATACCGCTGACGCAACCCTAATTTGTCACAAGGACGCGGCACAGGACATCAAACAAATGGTCAAAGACCTTTCCGCTCAGCCTGGACGCGATCATTTACTCTGATCCAGCGTTGATTTCGGTTCATTTTGTCGTAATGATCCAACACATGAACCGCATTCACGTCGGCGCAGCGGCGCTTAATCTCACACCCAAGGATTGGTCTGGCAACACACGGATCATATTGGCTGCTATCGCCGGGGCCAAAGCACGTGGCGTGTCAGTGCTGTGCTTACCGGAGCTGTGCCTGACCGGCTACGGTTGTGAGGATGAGTTTCACGCGCCCTATGTCGCCGAGACCGCGCGCGAGTTGTTGCTAAGCCAGTTGCTGCCTGCCAGCAAGGGGATCATTGTCAGCGTGGGTCTGCCTTTCAACCTCGACGGTTGCGTTTACAACGGCATTGCCCACTTGGCGGATGGGGTCTTGCTGGGGATTGTGGCCAAGCGCAACCTTGCTGGTGATGGCATACACTATGAACCACGATTTTTTAAAGCCTGGCCACAAGGTTATAGCCGCGAAATTGCCTGGGGTGAGCATCGTTTCGCCGTTGGGGATCTCATTTTTGAGCACGCGGGCATACGCATCGGCTACGAGGTTTGCGAAGACGCATGGGTGGCGGAGCGCCCAGGCATTGCGTTGTCGCGACAGAATGTTGATCTGATCCTCAACCCCTCTGCCAGCCACTTTGCCTTCGGCAAATCCGCTGTTCGCGAACGTTTCGTGCGCGAGGGATCACGCGCCTTTCACTGCGGTTATGTTTACGCCAATCTATTGGGCAATGAGGCAGGACGGGCCATTTACGACGGCGATTGCCTGATTGCCAACCACGGTGATATCGTCGCCCGCGCCGAGCGCTTTCACTATGGCGATTGGATGCTGGTGGATGCAGTTATTGATTTGGATATTGGACGTGTGCAACGACACCGCCAAGCCAGCTACCGACCACAGCTTGCGGGTGCTATTCCGGTTTTAAAAAGTGAGTGGACCCCACCCGCCTTGATAGCGGCATCTACGGCCAACCTACCCGACACCTTGCCGATGCCGTCTGAACAGGAATTTGTCGAGGCGGTAGCGCTCGGACTATATGATTATTTGCGCAAAGCCCGCGCCAGTGGTTTTGCGCTTTCGCTGAGTGGCGGTGCCGACTCCTCGACCTGCCTCGCAGTGATTCATTGGCTGGCGCGTAAAGTGGTGCAAATACGCCCAAACAACCTGCCCGCGCCCATAGCCGATTTTCTTTCCGAATTGCCTGCCGATTACGACAACGACCAACACGCCCAAGCCCTGACCGGAAAGTGGTGTGTTTGTGCCTATCAAGCCTCGGTCAACAGCGGCGCGGCAACCTTGCATGCGGCCCGCAGTCTCGCCGAGGCTTGCGGTGCCCGCTTTTTGCAAATCGACATCCAGCCATTAGTTGACGCCTACGAAGCAATTCTGCAGGACTACTTGCAACGTCCACTCAGCTGGCAGCAAGACGACCTGGCGCGACAAAACATCCAGGCCCGCGTGCGCGCACCAAGCATTTGGGCCATTGCCAACGCCTCCAATGCCCTGTTGCTGGCGACCAGTAACCGCTCCGAAGCGGCGGTGGGCTATTGCACGATGGATGGCGATACCGCCGGCAGCCTATCGCCGATTGCCGGCATCGACAAAGCCTTCCTTCGCAATTGGTTAAAGTGGGCGGAAAAGACCTTCCTGCCCGCATTGAAAGCGGTCAATGAATTGGAACCCACCGCCGAGTTGCGGCCCGCAGATAGCGGGCAAACCGACGAGAAGGATCTCATGCCCTACCCGATTCTCAACCGCATCCAAAAACTGGCAGTGGTGCGCAAGGCGAGTCCGCGGTCGATTTACTTCACCTTGCGCAATGAATTACCGGACGACATCAGCAACCGGCAAATCTTTGATTGGTTGCAGCGCTACCTGCGGCTTTGGAGCCGCAACCAATGGAAACGCGAACGCTACGCCCCCTCCTTTCACCTGGACGATGAAAATCTAGACCCACGCAGTTGGTGCCGTTACCCCATATTATCCGGCGGCTATCAGGATGAATTGGAAGCCCTGCACAAGGAGTTGTTTGGTAGTTGAAAAATAATGGACTGTCCAAAAAAAGGAGCTCTCACGAAGGCGCAAGGACACAAAGGATAACCGAATACGCTATCGGGACCAATGCTTTTGATTAATGCACCCAACACAAAGCGCCGACGTTCGGGTTGTTAACTCAGTGACGGTATGCCTCCTTGCGATGCTTGACCCGCACGATAAAAACGACCAATCGCTCGTCTTCTATTTCATAAACCACGCGATACACCCCAACGCGAATCCGATAAAGCTCCTCCCCTTTTAGCTTTATCGAGCCAGGTGGACGGGGGTCCTCTTCTAAATCATGAATCTTTCCCAGGATTTTCCCTACATCGACATTTGGTATTTTTCGGAAATCCTTCCGAACATTCGCCGAAAACTCAACGTTGTAAGATGCCATCTTGCTTGAGTTGCCGCACAAAATCCTCGAAGCCTACCCGTGGATCATTTCGGCGTTCACGCCATTCTTCAATGTCCTCTAGATCCTCAAGCAGACTCGCCTCCAGCGCGTCGTTGACCAAGTCGGACATTGACCGGGAGGTTTCTGCAGCTTTCATCCTTAGGGCCTTATGAATGCCATCCTTTAAATATAATGTCGCTTTACTCATAACCACCAATTTGCCGCCATAGCGTCATAGCGTCAAGGCGTTAATTAATCGTTTTGCCAACGATTAGGGGAGACGTGCGAGTGGGGAGCAGCGGCCCAATTCCAATGTCGGAGGCTGTTGCTGCATGGGTTGGATACGCTTGAGCAACTGGTTAACCAATAGGCGCATATCTGGGCGGGCTCGACTCAACAACGCGCCAAGAATAAGACCATCAACTGCACCGAATGGATGATGTGCAACGAGCAAGGACCGCTGCCATCGCGCAGTCCGCCACCGTGGCGCTTACCTGAGCCATCCTGAGGTCCCTTGCGCTGACCGTAGAGTTGACGCTCGCCTTTGCGCTGACCTTGTCCGCTACCAGCCTCATCCTTATCCGAAATAATCCTACGGGTGCTACCGCGATAAAAGCGGTCGAATAGCCTGGCTTGATCTGCCTCTGGAATGAGCGGTGCCTTGTTGGCAATGTTAAGGAAAATCCATTCAGCATCCGATTTTAACTCCACCCTGATTGCTATAGGTCGATCAGAATAATGCACCGCATTGACCAACAAATTGAAGACTATGGTGCGCACCAGCACAGGATCTGATTGCAGAGATAGCGAATCAGGCAGATTAATTGCAAACGCTTGCAAGTCTGTATCTGTAGCTAAGGTCTTTGCATCGTCACACAAATCCCGACACAAGGATGCCAGGTCGAATCGCTCACTCGCCTTTGGCAACTGTCCGGCATCCACTTTCGCCAATAACAACAGACCTCTCGAAACGCGCTTCAACCGATCCAAGTGCTCCAGCAAGACCTGCATGTCACGATCTATTTCAGCCAATGAGGTCAGCACATGATAACGTCCGTCGCCCGTCACCCAAACACCCAAACGCCAACGCCCTTCGTCACTGCTGATGTTTTCAAAACTCCATCTGCAGTCCAGGGTAAAACTGCGACCATATCCACTCGCCGGCCCTCTTTCGCGCAAGGGATTGCTCAAGCCGTTGCACACCCCCCGGCGGCGGCGTTTGGGGCGCAAGCGGCTACAACACTGCCCAAATCATGCTCAAGGAAAAGCGCAAGTGGCGCTAGCAGTCTGCGAAGCTCAGGACCAGAATGAAGGTCAAGTCCGTCGCTCATGCAAATGGTTGCAATTAAAACTGCGGGGACAGGAATGTCCCCTCTCCCTTGATTAGGCATGTGCAGAAATAGGAGGCGGGACATTCCTGTCCCGCAGCGCAG
>SKFT01000155.1 GCA_007117865.1 Puniceicoccaceae bacterium
AGGATGTCGGCCAGCTTCTCCATCAGCTCCGTCTTGACCTTGGTGGTAAAGTCGTGGGCATTCATCAGCTTGTGTGCGGCCTTGGCAATCGCCTCGCTGATCTTTGGGTGGCAGTGGCCGAGTGTGGTCACGTAAATCCCGGACGAAAAGTCGATATATTCGTTGCCGTCCACATCGCGCAAGGTGCACGCCTCGCCGCTGTCAAAAGTTACCGGAAACAACTTCACTTGACCGCTCAGGCCCTTGAAGTATTTGGTGCAGCGTTCGTGCCAGGCCGTGGATTCCGGGCCGGGAGCCTCGGTTACCATGTTCGGCACTTTGCTCAAGTCCGTTTTGCCCCATTCGAGCGTGCGGAAGTCATTATTGTGTGTATTGTTCATAATATACTTGGTTTTGATTTTGGATTAAAATCGAATCAGACAACGATCAGTTTTGAAGCCATACGTTTAGCGGTTTGCAGAAAGCGATTGGAGATTCCGCTGTCGGTGATGAAGCAGTCAAAGTCCGACAAGGACCCGGTGCGCACCAGCGCAGTCGCGCCGATTTTTGAGCTGTCGGCCAGCAGGCAAGCTTGGCGTGCCTTGGTGCGCATTTTTCGGTCAACTTGCCCGAGGTGCAGGTCAACATTGTAAACACTGCCATCGAGACCAATGCTCTCGGCACCTTGAAAAACCCAGTCGGCGGCAAACAAATCGAGGCAATGCTCGGTGACCGGCCCGGTTAGGTCCGGACTTCCCTTGTGGATTTTGCCTCCCAAGAGAATAACTTCGAGATTGTCGGCAAATTGTAATTCCGAGGCGACTGCCAAGCTCGGCGTGATAACGGTTAGTCGTTCAATCGCAGGAAGCAAGCGCGCCAGTTGCAGGGTAGTGGTGCCGGTGTCGAGGATCAGGCGCTGGCCAGGTTCGATCAGTTTAAGGGCAGCGTTGGCAATTGCCAGCTTCTCATCCATGCGAGCCCGTTGACGCTCGCGATAGTCGAATTCAAAAATCATTCGCTCGGAGAGAATGGCGCCGCCATGGGTGCGTTGAATCGAGGAAGATTTTTCAAGGACTTCCAAGTCGCGGCGAACCGTCATTTCACTGACTCCCAATTCAACCGCCAGTTCGCCAATGCTAACTGCCGCATCGCGCGATAACGCATCGGCGATGAAGCGCTGGCGGGCAGCTGCGGGCCACTTTTTGCGAACGGTTGTCGTCATGATGGAAAACACTTAAAATGTTAACAAATGAAAAAGCAACACAAAAAACAACAAATAATAACAAAACTTTCAACCTCTTGACAAAATAGTTAAAATAGCTAAAACAACTACTATGGCTAAAAAATACAAAACAAAGAGTTCGACCCTTCTGCGGGTTGAGGAAATGGAGACGGTTACAGCGACGCAGTTGAAAAATTCGACTGCTGATGTGCTGGAGCGGGTCCGCACGCACGATGCGGTAGCGATCACGCGGCATGAAAAGCCCAGTGCGGTTTTGCTCTCGTGGGAGCAATACACTCAACTCAAAGGGGGAGAGCCGGAGTGGTTGGGGGAGTTATATGAAGAATACCACGCCGTCCTGGAGGAGATGCAAAGCCCTGAGCAAAAAGCGGCGGCGGAGCGTGCTTTTAATGCGACTCCTGAGGAGTTGGGTGAAGCGGCAGTTGCAGCGGCAAAGCGCAGTTATCGGAAGGCAAAGTGATGGCAAAGCGTATACCGACGATTCATGTCCTCGCTGGTGTCAATGGAGCGGGCAAATCGAGTATAGGGGAAGGCATTTTTAATCGTCAGGGATCAGTTGTTTTCAACCCTGACACCATCGCGGCAAAAATTTGCGCCCTGCATCCGGATATTTCCCTACCGTTGGCCAATGGACATGCCTGGCAGATTGGCAAGTCCCTCCTCGAGTCTGCAATACGGGAGCGCAAGGACTATCGCTTTGAGACCACTCTGGGGGGGCAGACGATTGCCCGTTTGCTTGCAGAGGCAGCGAAAGGCGGGCACCGGTTGAACGTGTGGTTTTGTGGTTTGGATACTCCTGAGCATCATATTCGTCGGGTGCGTGCCCGCGTCGCGCGCGGTGGACACACGATCCCCGAGCAAAAAATTCGCGAACGTTGGGACGGCAGCCGGAAAAACCTGATTCGTCTGATGCCACACATCCACCATTTGCGGGTTTACGACAATTCTATTGAGGCCGATCCTGCTGCAGGCAAAGCGCCCCGGCCAGTTCTTTGGCTGGAGATGCGTCAGCGAAAAATTATCGCCCCGGGCGACCTTGCCGGAGCGCCCGATTGGGTCCGCCCCATCATCGCCGCGGCCTGGCGATTGCACACATTGCCAGTGTAAGGATGCTATTCCCAGTCTATCAGTTCGAGTCCGGAAACCCTTTTGAAATGCTGGGTGTTGTGCGATAAGAGCGGCATTTTAAGGGTTATTGCATGTCCGGCTATTTGAGCGTCAAAATCACCAATAGGCTTTCCTGCCGACCACAGTTCAGCCATTACTTTTGCTGTCTGGGTGGCTGCTTCGCTATCAAACGAAAAAACGCGTGCGACTTTTAAAAATGTTTGACATATTTACGGAACAGCCGTAAATACTGCTAATAATGAAAACAACGCTCAATTTACGCGATGATTTAGTTCGCAGAGCAAAAGCCCGTGCCGCTCTCCGTGGTCAGCCTTTAGCCCGCTATGTTGAGGAAGGCTTGGAGAGATGTCTTCTGCAGGATGAAGCCCGCTCTACCCATGCGGCCGCGTGGATTGATAAGCTACCGGGTGTTCCCGCTGCCGCTGCCATCGAGCTTGAACAAAAATTTTCCGCGACAACTTTCCGTCAGATTGATCCGGAAATGTGGCAATGATTCTCGACACCAATGCGTTATCTGCACTGGCAGCAAACAATAAAAGTCTGGTGCAAAAGTTGGCTCCAGCAACGCGGATTGCTGTTACCTTGATTAGTTTGGGTGAGTATGAGTTTGGCATTCTCGGCTCGTCTTATCGCAGCGAATTCAAGACCTGGCTCGATGCGCTTCTTTTGAAATGCGATGTTTTGCAACCCAATAGAGATACCCTGTTCTATTATGCTGAAATTCGAAATCAACTTAAAGAGGCGGGAAGGCCCATTCCCGCAAATGATGTTTGGATAGCTGCTTTAGTGCGCCAGCACACTATGCCATTGGTCAGCAAGGATCGTCATTTTGATTGGGTCGCTGGCGTGCAGAGAATAGACTGGTGAGTATTTTGGAGCAGTATGTGATTTTCGCTGTTGACAAAATAAATACCATTTACCATAAAAAATACCATGAAAAAAACGC
>SKFT01000181.1 GCA_007117865.1 Puniceicoccaceae bacterium
ACCAGCGTGCCGATCAAACTAATAATCAGTAAGAACAACAGGCTTAGGCCATCGACAAAGAAATTGAGGTTCAGATCGATAACAGGAACCCAGCCAATCGAGTAAAGTAGTCCGCTACTTCCGCTGACTGCCGGTAAAAGGCTAGCGAAATAGACAAATAGCAGAAGCGGTACGCACGCCAATACCTTGCCGGTACGGTCACCTAATGCGCGATGAATAAAGGGCGCACAGGCAGCGAAGAAAAAAACGGATAGAATGTAGGCGGTAAAAGGCATTGTTAGTTGATTCCAATGACAAGCACTTAAAGCATTGGATGGGTGTGGAAATCCGCTATGCTGTCAACAGAAAGCGGTTAAATGCGTGTAAAAGTGATGAGATAGTGCCTTGTCAAGCAAAGGCCAAGTTGACATTTTTGCAGTGCCTATTATTTCATTTCCATTATAAATAACCCAAAACAGACTGGCTCATCGTATAAAAATTGGCAAAAGTTGCTTGCTATTGATCGTGCGATTTCCAAACGGCGTATACAGCAATTGGCGTGCCTTGATAAGCTTCCGGCAGCTGTGCTTCCGGCTACTGTTGTTCCTCCGCATGAGGTGCATCCGCTACGCGGTGAGTTGTCGGGTATGGCTTTTACAGTTGAGGACACCATGGATGTTCAGGGTGTGCCAACGCGTGGTGGTATGTCTCTGGCAAAGCTCTTTGATGAGCCTGCCGAGGTTTCGGATGCATGGGTTGAAGCCCTAAAAGGTGCTAACTGTCAATTTGCGGGCAAGGTCAAGTCACCGCCTTTTGGTCATGGTTTGGCTGGCTGCTTTGATGAGGTTTATAGCGATTCGTCATCCGCGGCACCAATCCACATTGGTATCGACACCTATGGTTGGGGACGCTGCATGGGGGCGCTGCATGGGCACTGGGTATTTCGCGCCGGGGTGGGGCGTTTTATTGGCGGCTTGCCCATTGTGCCCAGTCTGGACTCGCCAGCTGTAATTGCGTCGAATTGGGAGTTACTTCGGCAGGTCCTACCAATAGTCCTTGGTCATAGGGAATCGGCATCGACTTGGAAGGATCCGCTTGCTGCTGAAGCGGATACCTTGGTACGCAAACGCCTGCTGCTGGTTGAGTATGCCGGGCATGTAACTTCACCCGCATGCCGCCAATCAATTAGAAGCCGTTTTCCTCATTTTGACTGTCAGTCGCCCATTCAAACATTGGCAAGCGGAAGGCGAATACTGCAAAAGACCTCAGGGGCATTTGTAACCTTGGCGGAGCGGGAAGCGCATTACATTCATCGCTACTGGCTCTCTGAATACGAATCCAGCTATCCGCCGCAGCTCTTGAGGAGACTGCAACGAGGGGCTAGACTCTCGGCTGTAAGCGTGGCGGCTGCCCGCGATGTCCAGCGTCAAGTACGCCGACTGTTGCTAAATTGGTTGGATGATTGGGATGTGGTGGCGCTGCCATTGATTTTCAAAAAAGACAATCTGCTGGTGACGAGTGACTTTGCTGAAGGGTCAATATTGTCGCAACTGGCGCCTATCCAATTGTCCGGACTACCCGCTTTTTCGATTCCCTTGGGAACTGAGCAGGATCACGTGATGGCACTTCAGTTAATTATTCGCGCTGATTGCTAACCATTTAAGGTTGATCCGAAGGAGATGATTGGCACATGTTACCTATCATGCCAACCTACGTTTACGAACAAATCTTGCCGAATGGCGAGGGCGGAGAGACCTTTGAGTGTATTCAGCGCATGAGTGATGCACCACTGTCTCATCATCCAAAAACAGGCGTGCCGATCCGGCGCATTTTTGCCGCGCCCAATCTACCTACGCGCTACACTGAGCGTGTAACGCAGACGCGTCTATCGAAGGATAATATCTCTGCCCACGGCTTTACCCGCTACGAAAAAGATCACTTGACCGGAGCTTATCACAAGACTGTTGGTCGCGACAAAAACTTGCCTGACAGCATCCGTCCGTAGCAGCCTGTTGGATTAGGGTGCTATCGGGATTTGGCTTAGTGACGCAAGTGATAGTCGTGGACGAAAGACTGCTACCCCATCTTTGCTCCGGTAAAGTCGCCTTGTAACGGACATACTACCTTTCCACCACCCAACCGGGGCGCAAACTTGTGTTGGAAGGATCTCCAACCCGGAGCATCGCTCTGGGTTTTGTATTTCAATCATTCTCAAGGGGCTGAAATAGCATCTATTGGGATGTGTCGTAGAGGAATTTATCCAGCTTGTTGGCGACAATCACCCCGTAGTTCATCGTGCCAAGCCAGCCGGACATAATGATGCCGACAGAGCCAGCATGGTAAAGTCCGTTAATTTGCTCTGGTAGGTCCATGGAGACTTTCAAACCTTCGAATTTGGTGCCAAAGGAAGTGCCGCCCATGTGACGCGTATAGCGGTTAACCGTTCTTGGCGTGGCAGCCTCAATGTGGTCGATCTTCTCGCCAACCCCGGGCACGAAGCGCTCCAGGCTGGCGAGACATTCGCGGCATAGACGTTCCTTCTCAGTCGCGTATTGCTCATCGCTGAGCGCGTTCCACTCGTCCCAGCGCGCATTTAGGGAGGCAACTACCGCATAGCGTGGGGGCTTGAGGTGGGGACGTGTTTCAGGATAGTAAAAAGAAAAGGTATGGCTGGTTGTGTGGATAGAGGTCAACTCATCAATGGAATATTCAGGAGCAGCGGAGGTGAAAACCAAATCGCCAACATTGGCGATGCTTTCGCCCTTACGGATGCCGAAATATACCTGGCAGGAGCTGGTGTTGTTGCGCACGGCGTTGACCTCGGAGACGAAATGTGGACTGAAATGGCGTTCGCCTACCAGCTGCTGAATGGTGTTTTTCACATTCGCATTGGAAAGCACCGCTTTACAGCGTATTCGACGCGTGGGGAATTCTTCACCACCACTGTTAAGACTGCGAGCGATCACGGCACTCACAGTACCATTGTCGACTTCCACTTGCTCCACCAGTGCGCACTTTCGCACCTCAACACCATTGTTCTTCAGCACGGAAACCATTTTCCCAATTAACACATCGGTGCCACCGGAGAAGGTGAAGACGCCTTTGCTCATAAAATTCGAGAAAACAATACCATAAGTGATCGCGGGATCGTCGATGTGCGATCCATTGGCATAGGAGATGGGCTCCATCAACAGTCGGTGGACATCGGTGCGGCCGGGGAAAAACTGCTCGAACAATTCACCCGTCGTTTGCGTGTGATCATCATAAAAGTTCATC
>SKFT01000175.1 GCA_007117865.1 Puniceicoccaceae bacterium
CATTTTACGCCATGCACGCCGCAGATGTAACCCGGAGCGCAACACCTGAATCCGCAGATGATCCTCCTCATTGACCATTACGGCAATCGATTGATCGGCACTGATTACCACCAGCGAATGCTCCGGACGCTCGCATAGCTCGCGACTGACCAAGTGCCGCTCAATCAAAACCCGTCGCTCCAACTCACTCAACGCACCAATCTCAAAAACCGATGCCCCTTGCAGGGCGTTTAACTCGGCAAGATTGGAAGAGCATTTCGCAGCTATCGATTTCAATTCCGAACGGGATGCACGGCCGGGAAAACAATGCCCCGCCAAATTCCGCGCCAATCGAATGCGAGTACTCAACAAAACCGGTCCCGTTGCCAGGGTGCTTTGTGTCAATTCGGCACGTTCATGCTGGATAAGTGACTCTATCATGGCGCTACTGACGCAAGGGATTCTGACTCCAATTGACGGATTTGGTCGCGAATTTCGGCGGCATCTTCATACGCTTCACTTTCGACCGCGGCGGCCAATGATTGCCTCAAACTTTCTATCTGCTGACGGATTTCGGTGCTCGTCAGTGAGCGCTCCGGGATTTTTCCGCAATGGCTGAGCCCGGGATGCATGTCCTCCAAAGCGGGCAACAAAAGTTTGCGAAACGTAGTGTAGCAAGTTGGGCAACCCAAACGCCCGGTTCGGCGGAAATCCGCTACAGTAAAGCCACAATCGGGACATTTAAGGCCCGGATCTTCAGCTGCAGCGTGGAAGTTGCCTTTGGATAATAGGTCTGCCAACGAAAAGCCATCGGCGTTGGTGACACCCTTTTTTTGTGCACAGCTCTCGCAAAGGTCCACCTTGTGGATCTTGTTGTTGACGATTTGCGTGAGGTGCACCGTTGCATCGGCACCACATAAACTGCATTTTAGAGATTCACCCATGGTGATAATAAATTGTGTTTAAAGAGCGAAATTGATCCAAGCCGGAATGGACAAGCCTATAACCCACAAGGCAAGCGCCATGCCAAGCTGCAAAAATATTCCAAAAGAGCATAATAAGATAAGTGGAACACGAACTGGGCACTTTGTCAAAGTTGACAGAGCGGGAATCGGTACCGCAAAAATTGGATTGGCGATTCCTTTCCGCAAGTTATCCTAAATTTACATTTGCCCAAGTCCAGCGGGCTGCTAACCTGATTTTTTTATTTAACCTCAAGCATCAAGTAATTCACGGCATGAACACACTCGAACAACTCAAACAATACACTACCGTAGTGGCCGATACCGGCGATTTTGGTAGCTTGGAAAAATACCTGCCACAGGATGCCACCACCAACCCCAGCCTGATTCTCAAGGCGGTAAAAAATCCCGCCTATGCATCGGTTCTCGATGCGGTCATCACCGCGGTCGCCAGCGAGCAACACAGCAAGCCGGTCGATGTGGCGATGGATCGTATTCTGATTGCCTTCGGCCTCAAAATTCTCGCCGTGGTGCCTGGACGTGTTTCGACTGAAGTGGACGCACGACTCTCCTTCGACACCACTGCCTCCGTTCATAAAGCGCGCGAATTGATCGCACTTTATGAACAATCCGGCATTTCCCGTGAGCGCATTCTGATAAAAATTGCTTCCACTTGGGAAGGGATCGAGGCGGGCCGCATTCTTCAGTCCGAGGGTATCCGCTGCAATATGACATTGCTGTTCTCTTTGATCCAGGCAATAGCCGCCGCTGAAGCCGGTGTGCAACTCATCTCGCCCTTCGTCGGTCGCATTACCGATTGGTTTAAGGCACAGGGACAATCGGATTTCAAGGCAGCCGACGATCCAGGCGTCGCCAGCGTCCGCGAAATCTTTACCTACTACAAGCATTTTAACTACCCGACCGAGGTTATGGGTGCAAGCTTTCGCAATACCTCGCAGGTGCTCGAACTCGCTGGCTGCGATTTATTGACTATTAGTCCGAATTTGCTGGAGGAATTGCAGCAATCCGAAGCGCCAATTGAAGCCAAGCTGCTGGCTGAGGATGCCGCCAAGGCAAGTCTGAAAAAAATTGCCATCAGCGAAAAACGCTTTCGCTGGGAATTGAATGAAAATGCCATGGCAACCGAGAAGCTGGCACAAGGCATTCGCGTCTTTGCCGCCGACATCGTTGAGCTGGAATCCATCATCGAAGCCAAACTCGCTGCTGCTGCCAAATGACGGCCACTTCCACCATCGGCTGGATCGGCACTGGCGTTATGGGTCTGCCCATGGCCCATCATTTAATGGATGCGGGCTATCGCCTGCGTGTGCACAACCGCACCCAAACCAAGGCCCAAAGCCTGCTCGAGCGTGGCGCGATCTGGTGCGATACCCCTGCCTCCGTCTGTGATCAGGCAGCTGTCGTTTTCACCCTGCTGGGCTACCCCAGCGATGTCCGCTCCATTTATCTGGGCGCAAACGGACTGCTCATGCAAGCAGCCCCCGCAACACTATTGGTGGATATGACGACTTCCGACCCCACCCTTGCGCGCCATCTGGCCCGCGAGGGAGAATCGCGTGGCCTATCCGTTATCGATGCACCGCTGACCGGTGGACAAGCTGGCGCGGTCAATGGCACTTTATCGGTCATGCTCGGGGGCGAGACGGAGGCGGTCGAGCGCCTCCTCCCCTACTTGCAGGCATTTAGCCAAAAGATGGTCCACCAAGGTCCGGCTGGTGCCGGCCAGGATACCAAACTGTGCAACCAAATTGCCCTTGCAGGCATTATGCTCAGCCTCTGCGAAGCCTATCAATACGCAATCAAAGCGGGACTGGATCCGCTCAAGGTATTGGAAAGCATTGGCGGCGGCGCCGCATCCAGTTGGCCCATGAAAAACTTGCTGCCGGAAATCATCAACGGCAACAATCAACCGGGATTCTACGTCAAACATTTTCTCAAGGATTTGGAAATTGCGCTCGAGAGCGCGGAAACGCTATACCTTGATCTGCCTACACTGACGCTCGCGCGCCAACTTTATCGAAAGCTGGAAAAAATGGGCCACGGTGACCATGGTACCCAGTCCCTGATTGAGTGGTATCGCGAACACAACGGCTAACAATATAACCAATAATCGATAATAGTTGTTGACAAACTATTTCATATTAATGTAGCCTGTGCTACATATGAAAATTGGATTTCTTAACTATGCAACAAGTAAAACGCATTCGCTGTTGCTTGTTACCATCGCTTTACTATCGCCAGCATGGCTTACGGCTTCAGCGGAATCCCGCATCGTGGCCACCACCAGCATGCTCGCCGATGCGGCCCGACAGTTGAGCGAGGATTTTGCCCATGTAAATGGCCTGATGGCAGAGGGGGTCGATCCACACCTCTATCGCCCAACACGCAATGATCTGGTGCTGCTGCAACGTGCTGACATTATTTTCTACAATGGCATGCACCTGGAGGGTCGCATGGGTGATACACTCAATCGCCTTAGCCGTCGCAGCAAATCCGTACATGCCATCGCCGAAGCGGTCTTTGCCGCAAGCGATCGCGAACCTTTGTTGGAGGATGAGAATGAGCTGGATCCACACATCTGGATGGAGGTCAACTTGTGGCGCGAGGCCGTTGTCAGGATGGCGGAAATATTAGCCGATGAATTCCCGCAGCATGCAGAGGTGGTGCGCAATAACCATGCGCGTTACGATGCGGAATTACTGCTGCTGGAGACCTACGCGCGCGAAGTCCTCACAACCATACCGCAAGCAACCCGCGTGTTGGTCACCGCCCACGATGCCTTTGGTTACCTCGGCGAGGCTTATGCCATTGAGGTGCGCGGCATCCAGGGTATCAGCACGGAATCGGAGGCCGGTTTGCGCGACATTGTGCAGTTGATCGATTTTATTGTTGAACGCGATATTCCGGCAATCTTTGTCGAAACGTCCGTGGCCGACAAAAATGTCCGTGCCTTGATCGAGGGTGCCCGCGCAAGGGGACACCAATTGATCATCGGTGGGGAACTGTTCTCCGATGCCATGGGTCCGCGTGGACACTGGACCGGAACGTATATTGGCATGATCGACCACAATGTCTCCACTATCGCTTCCGCCTTGGGCGGCACGGTGCCGGAGGGGGGATTTCGCCAATGGCGGAAAAATCGTTGATAAGGCCATTCCTTTCGCCAATGATAACCCATTAATATGACTTCGCTTGCTCATGAAACCATCCACGCTACGGCACATGAGCATCCTGCGGATGTGCCGCTGGCAATTCACGATCTCACTGTGGCCTATCAGCGCAAACCCGTCCTGTGGGATATCGATTTGAATATCCCCGAGGGCAAACTGGTCGCCTTGGTGGGTCCCAATGGCGCGGGCAAAAGCACACTCCTCAAGGCCTGCCTCGGACTCATTCCGCTAACCTCCGGCAAGGTACTCTTTTACGGCCAACCCCTGCGCAAGCAACGCCGTCAAGTCGCCTATGTGCCGCAACGGGAAAGCGTTGACTGGGATTTCCCCATCAGTGCACTGGATGTCGTTACCATGGGCACCTACAGCCAAATCGGCTGGTTGCGTCCTGTCCGCACCAAACACCGTGAACTGGCGCGACAGGCACTGGAGCAGGTAGGTATTGCTGACCTCGCCGAGCGCCAGATCAGTCAACTTTCGGGTGGACAACAGCAGCGGGTTTTTTTAGCCCGCGCACTGGTTCAAGAGGCACGATTCTACTTGATGGATGAACCCTTTGCGGCTGTCGATGCCGCAACCGAGGTGGCAATCGTCAGCCTCCTGAAAACCTTACAGACAAATGGTAAAACGGCCTTGGTCGTGCATCACGACTTGGCTACCGTGACACAGTATTTTGATTGGGTTATTTTGCTGAATTCACGCATCGTAGCCTCGGGTCCAACGCAAACCGTTTTTACCGCCGACAACTTGCGCAAAACCTACGGCGGCAACTTGTCGCTGCTCGCCGAGGCAGGCCACGCACTGAGTCAACTCGGGCGTCCGCTTTCCTGACCATCCCTGCATGAGTGTTCGCCCGCATCGCATCTTGCCCGTCATAAGCCTTAGCCTGCTGGCGCTGGTACTATTACCAGTGGAGGTAGCAGCAGCAACCGCTGCCACTTGGATCGATTCCCTGTGGCGGGTACTCAGCTTGCAGGACTACAATACGCGACTGGTGGTGTTCTCCACTACCCTGCTCGGTATGGCCTCTGGCTGGGTCGGCACCTTTCTTTTGCTGCGCAAACGGGCGCTAATGGGCGATGCGCTATCGCACGCCTGTCTGCCGGGCATCGGTATTGCTTTTCTCATTATGGTCGCGCTCGGCGGCAGCGGCAAGGCCCTCGCTGGACTACTGACCGGGGCAAGCATTAGCGGATTGCTGGGCGTGGCCGCGATTTTGATTATTCGCCGCACCACCACCATAAAGGACGATGCCGCCATGGGTATTATCTTAAGCGTGTTTTTCGGCTTGGGCATCGTCATCCTCGGCATGGTACAGGAACTGCCGGGCGCCAGTGCGGCTGGCTTGGAGTCTTTTATATACGGCAAGACAGCATCAATGGTGCAACAAGACTTCAACTTGCTGGTCGCCCTCTCCGTTCTGAGTGGTATCGCCTGCCTCCTGCTAACCAAGGAATTCACACTGCTTTGCTTTGATGAGGCCTACGGTCGCTCAATGGGTTGGCCCATTGGCAAGCTGGACATGCTGATGCTGGCATTGGTTGCCGCTGTGACTGTCGTTGGTTTACAGGCGGTTGGGCTGATTTTGATTATCGCGTTTTTGATCATTCCTGCAGCGGCGGCAAGGTTTTGGACCGAGAACCTGGTTCGCATGTTGCTGTTGGCTGGCGGTATCGGCGCTATCAGCGGTTGGCTGGGTTCTTCTATCAGCGCTCTCGCTCCACGCCTTCCCGCGGGTGCCATTATCGTTTTGGTGACTGCCTTTATCTTTATTCTAAGCATGCTCTTCGGCATCCGTCGCGGGGTCTTGCCACGGACGGTTGCCGCCCTGAGACTCAAACGCAAGATCGGCAGGCAACATTTGTTGCGCGCCATTTACGAGCTGCAGGAATGCACCTCGGTCGCTGACGGAAGTGCCAAATTTAATTCGCGCATCACCTTTGCCTCTCTCTGCAAACACCGTCACTGGACTCCAAAGGCGGTTCATCGCCTGATCCGCAAGGCGAAAAAGGAAGACCATATCGAGAACTTTGATGGCATCCATTTGCAGTTGTCCGAAGCAGGCTATGGCGAAGCTTCGCGCATCACCCGCAATCACCGCTTGTGGGAACGCTTTCTCATCGAACATGCCGATATCGCGGCCAATCATGTTGACCGGGATGCCGATTCCGTTGAACACATTCTCAGTCCGGATATGGTGCGGGAGTTGGAGCAACAACTCAAGTCGAGCGCGACCCCTTCCAGTCCACACCCAACAGGAGGCAAACACTGATGGAATGGTATGCCTTGGATAGCTGGATTGTGCTGACGGGTGCACTATGCGCTATCGCCTGTGCGCTGCCGGGCACTTTTCTAGTCTTGCGCAATATGAGCATGATGGGGGATGCCATCAGCCATGCGGTGCTGCCGGGCTTGGCGATTGCCTTTCTCTTAAGCGGTAGCCGTTCCAGCATCTGGATGTTTGTCGGCGCGGCAGTGGTTGGTCTGATCACGGCTCTCGCCACCCAGTGGATCAGCCATTGGGGCAAGGTTGATCGCAATGCTTCGATGGGTATCGTCTTTACCACCCTCTTTGCGCTCGGGCTATTGATTATTGTGCAGGCAGCCGATCATGTGGATCTGGACCCCAACTGCGTCCTCTATGGCGCATTGGAACTAACGCCGCTGGATGTGGTCGCTGAGTGGACCTGGTTTGGCTTGCTAATCGAACTTCCACGCGCAGCCCTCGTCCTTGCAGTCGTCGCCAGCATCAACTTGCTGATCATTTGCGTTTTCTATAAGGAAATGAAAGTAGCTGCCTTTGATCCGGACCTGTCGGAAGCGCAGGGATTTCGTGCGGGTTGGATGCATTACCTGCTGATGGCACAGGTGGCCGTCACTACCGTCGCGGCTTTTGAGGCCGTCGGCAGCATTATTGTGGTGGCCATGCTGATCGTCCCCCCCGCCACCGCCCTATTGCTTTCCAAACGATTGGGTATGGTGCTATTCCTGAGCGCGACTCTGGGTGCCGCTGCGGCGCTGATGGGACACCTCGCCGCAATTCACTTCCCCCCGCTGCTCGGTTTCAACGGCACAAGCACTGCCGGCATGATGGCTCTCGCAACCGGCTTTTTGTTCGTCCTCGCCTGGCTCAAACACCTAATGTTTAACTAGGCCGACCGTTTGCAGAATTATTGAGCAGGGCGCAGAGCGGACAGCGCTTGCCATCGCACCCACGCGCGGAGCAATACTCCCGACCATAAAAGATAATTTGCAGGTGCAGCCGATTCCACCGCTCGCAGGGAAAGAGTCGCTTTAAGTCATTCTCCGTCTCAATCACATTGCGCCCACGCGTCAATCGCCAGCGCTTTGCCAATCGGTGAATATGGGTGTCGACCGGAAAGGTTGCCTGACCAAAGGCCTGCGCCAAAACCACCGAAGCCGTCTTGTGCCCCACACCCGGCAACGCTTCCAAAGCGTCGGCATCGGCTGGCACTTCGCCGCCATAATCATTCAGCAGAATCCACGAAAGCTCACTGATCGCACGGGCTTTGCGCGGCGCAAGCCCGCAGGGCCGGATAATCGATTCGATTCCAGCCACAGGCAACCGCACCATGGTCGCAGGCGTATCCGCACAGGCAAACAGGGAGGGTGTAATCTGATTAACCCGCTTGTCCGTACACTGGGCGGACAACAAAACCGCTATCAGTAAAGTATAGGGATCCTTGTGGTCCAGCGGTATCGGAGTGGTTGGATAGAGTCGGTCCAAATAGGGACCAATGATTGACGCACGTTCTTTTCGAGTCATGAAATCAAGATAAAGTGAAACCCCGGCATGAGAATGACGAAATCATCCAAAATCAACCCATTTTCCGCTTGGCCTTCAATCCAGATCCGATAAGTTGAAATTTTTATTGATGAAACACCTTCTTTCCGAGCATGGCTGATCCCCAGACAACTATCCACTCTCGTCGCATGTTGAGGCGAACCATTATTCGCCGCACCTTAGTCGTATTTGGCATTATATTTGCCTGCGCTGGAACCCTCTATTTATTCTACTTCCTATCTACAATCGGCCCGCAACCAATCGACAGAATAGAGGCTCGTCGAATGAATCTGGACATCCCTGATACGGCTCTGGAATTGCGCAATCGTAGCCGCGATGCCGAAGCACGCTTTGAGGAGTTGCTTACGCTGCGCCCAGCGGATGATGAACACTTAAGTGCTTTGAGGGAAGCACTGCGCTTCCAGCGAGCTTACATGGATGCCTTGCCCAGACCTATGGCAGATGCAGTGGCTAGATATGAAGTCATTGAACTGCGTTACCACTCAACCGCTGGAGAAATCCTTTTCCAGGAAAGTGTCGAGCTGGAAAATGAGGCGGAAAAAAAAATTGCCCAGCGTAACCCTGCTGAAGCAGCACCACTCTTTGAAAAAGCTGCCGTGATTCAACAGCGGATTAATAACGACTTTTCTCGTAGCCCTCAGGCTAATCGCGCGCGCGAAACCCGTCTCAGCCGCGCTGCTCGCTTTGCCGCCGCACGCCCCCTGCATGAAGAAAGCCTGACACTGGAAAAAGAGGGCGAGGAAGCATTTGATGCGGGTCAGTGGGAAAACGCTGAAAGCGCTTTTCGAGCAGCCCTTCGCATCCAGGATCAAATTAACCGCGAGTTTACCGGCTCTCCCCTCGCCAGTTCCGCCCGTTCAGAGGAATTGAGACGTCGCCTAACCTCTCTACTATCGGGACAAGATCATCAAATCATTTTGATTACAGCCGAGCAGGCAAAGGAACGAATGGATGCGGGCGAGCATATTGAAGCAGCGGCACTGTTCCAGGAAGCACGCAGGCTTCAAATTGCGCTGAATGAACGCTTCCCCGGCAGCCCACATGCATCCACAGATGCCGTTGAAACCTTCGAACGCCAAAGGCAAACAGCGCAGGGCCTCGAATTATCTATTGCTATCGAACAGAGATTTACGGAGTTGAACGATCTTTTGCGTGGACGCAATGCTAGCCAAGCCCTGCGGGTACTGACCGCCCTTCGCGCGGATGTGGATTCCTTGGCTAGCAGCTATCCCCTGAGTGCTAAAAATGACCCGCAACAGCAAAACAAACTCCGCTACCTCAATCTCATCCAATCCTCAATCGAGAGAATCCAGGAATCAGTTGATAGCCACTTGTTACCTATTCCTGAAACCGAGGGGGTGCTCATGCTGCGCACGGAAGTGCCTCAATCTCTTTATCAACAAGTTATGGCTATGAATCCCAGCCGAAATGCCGGAGCGACACTTCCAGTTGATTCTGTAAGCTGGAATGAGGCCCTTGAATTCTGCCAACGACTGAGTTGGATACTCGGACAACCCGTACGCCTACCCACTGAAATGGAATTCCGCATGGCACTCGGACCATTGCGCTTTTTAGTAGTTGAAGACCACGCATGGTCGGTCGAGAATAGTGACCGCAAACCGCAACCAGTGGCATCCAAAACCAGCCATAGCAGCGGCTTCTACGACTTGTTGGGAAATGTCTCTGAATGGCTGGCTGACGAAGACGGTAACTCGCGTCCTACAATCGCGCGGCATATAGGTGGCAACCACATGGATCGGACCAATACCCTGTTTACCGTCCCCGTGCAAGAAAGCCCGGCCAATGAAAGAAATCGCTTGATTGGTTTCCGCTTTGTCGTAGTGACAGAATAATGACTAAAACAGAGAAAAGGCTTCCCTCTGATGAGGATCCACGCGTCACGCGTGCTCGCCGCATCATCTATATTGCCATGGCAATTGGTATCTCGCTTCCTTTTGTCGTGATTCTGATTGTCGATGCCTTGAATCGCTAACGAAGCCGCAGCTATACAACACCGTTATCCACTACACCTATAATGACGCTTGTTTCCCGCCTCCCGGAACTCGAATCCATTCTAAACCAAGCTACCGATGCCGGATGTTGTGCCATCGATACCGAATTCGTTTGGGATAGAAGTTTCTACCCAAAACTGGGACTCGTACAAATCGGACTTACCGGACAAAAAACGTTTCTCATTGATGCGCCTGCGGTAGAGGACTGGACACCCGTTGCCAAACTGTTGGCTAATCCTGGCATTATTAAAATATTACATGATGCACAGCAGGACCTGCGCATTCTGAAACGTGCCTGTGGAGCGAGCCCCAGGTGTATTTTTGATACCCAGCGAGTCGCTGGATTTGTCGCCCTAAGCTCAACCATTTCACTCAGTGACTTACTCAAAGCTACGCTGAATATCCATTTACATAAGAGCGAAACCCGATCTGATTGGCTCAAACGCCCACTCTCCAACAAACAGCTGGAGTATGCCCGCGACGATGTTCGCTATATGGTTGATGCCCGCGAATGGTTATTAAGCAAGGGACGGGCAATGAATCGCCTCGGTTGGATTGAGGAGGAAATGGCTCTTTACAACGATCCCAACCTATACGATGAAACTGTCGCTCTCACCGAAATGCCACGGGTTAAAGGTAGCGGAGCGCTCACACGCGAACAGCGTGATATCATCCGCGCCCTGGCTGCTTGGCGCGAAGAAAAAGCCCGGCGGAGAGATCTCCCCAGACCCTTTATTTTATCGGATGAAGCACTCGTTGGATTGGCTCGAAAACCACCTGCGAATAGGGATGCACTCTCACCAATTAAGGGTCTCACGCAAAAAACCCTTGATCGCAATCGCGATGCCATTTGGCAGGCAATTGAGCAAGGACGCACCGGAGATTTACCGCCTCTGGAAAATGGCAAGCGGCGGGGACCCGAACCAGATGCTGGATTCGAAGCCCGTGTTGATTTGGCACTGGCTTTTGTAAAAGGCCGCTGCTTGGAATCCGGTCTTGATCCAGCATTAGCTGGAAATAGAGCTGCCATTACTGCATTGGTCATGGAGGGATCTCATGCCCGCCCGGAGGATCATTCTCTACTGCGTGGCTGGAGAAAATCTTTTATTGCCTATCCACTACTCGAATTAATGAATGGTAAGTGCGCAATTGCCATAAACCAAGCATCAGGATTCGCATCAATTTGCATTAACATCGACAGCTAAGTAGGCTTTGTGCTCGTTTGGTGAGGTAGTATTTATAGGTTTTTTCACGAGTTTAATCAATCGATGTGCTTTGAATCGTCGGATTATTCGTGATATTTTACCGCTGGTCCAGTTGTGCAGATAGCGTTGCAGCAACCGGCTGCTGAATCCACTTATCGTGTGTTCTCCTCTCACGAGGGCTTGAATACATTTCAGATCGGTGGTCTGAAAAAGTTGATTCCCTCTTGTTGCATGCGCCGCTCCAGCCAGTGATGCCCGTTGAGATAGACTTGAAGCCGACAAGGAAACCAGATCGGAATGCGCATGTAACAGAGCCCAAATTGCTCGTCGATAGAGTAGATGTTGTAGTGTAGGCATTTGCCACTGTCCCATTGCAACTGGAGGAAACCGCTGCGGTGGTTTTTCCCTACCTTGAAACAACTGCAACGCTCCATCACGCTGATGATATGAACAATGCCCGTATGGTCGCCTCTTTGTTTGAGCACATTGCTGATCAGCGATTACTTGAGCACGGCCCCACCAACATGCTGAATGTGGATTCCTTCGCGTTGCGCCAGTTCCTCGACGTGTTCCTTCATCTGCAAACGCAACCCGTTGGCAAACTCCTTGCCATAATCGATCAGCTTACAACCCGCTTCTTTGAGTTGCCATGCCATCGTACCTTTCGCCTTTAAAACCCTTCGCCATATTCTATTCGCCATCCATCCCGGCGGCGCGGTTTCACCTTTTGGTGCCGGCTACGCCGGGTTGGGTTGATCAAGGATACCCACTATCCCGCAAGCGCCTGTTGAG
>SKFT01000013.1 GCA_007117865.1 Puniceicoccaceae bacterium
CAGTTGGAGCGCATGAAGATCGATCCCACCGAAGTGCCTGGCTACCAGTTGTCGACTGAGGAGTTGGAGCTATTGCAGAGCTTGCGCGAGAAGCGTGGCGAGGAAGCCTCAGCGGAGCGCGTTAATCGTCTGATTTCGGCCCGACAGGCAATTGATGCTCAGGCGGTTAAAGATGAGGAGCAGAGCGCAAGAACCAGTCTCTTCCGTAATGGACGTCGCTGAAGCGTAAGGGTTGAGGATCAGTTGGCCCCGCCAATTGCACCGAGTCCGCCACCGTAGCCAGCCAGCTCGATATAAGCCTTGCCGATGACCTCGCCTTTATCGGCGTCCAGGACCTCGCAGGCACCTTCCCAGTAGGCAATGCCGCTAATGGTTCCGGTCAGCTCCTGGTGGTCCAGCAATGGTCTCAGGTGCAGCCGTTGCGGCGCATCTCTTGCAAGTTCATCGGGTAGGTGTAGAATAATTTCAATCGGATAGGTAATTCCGGTGCTTGGACTCTTCCATGTGCGTAGCGGCTGCCAGCTGAAATCCTCCGGTCCCCAGCGCCGGTAGGAGCCGTCCTTTTCAATCCAAAATAAGCGTGAATAGTTGTCAGGACTGCCATCTTTGCGACGCAGGATATAAGCTTTGATCTCGCGTCCATCATCCAAATGGATCGCTGTCCAATCCCATCCCTCCAACTCCTCACTCAGTTGACGACTGGCAATTTCGTGATCCATCCAGCTAATGCCACTTACCTCGTGTGCCTCGTTGTTGAGTATTAACGTGCCCTTGGTTTGCAGACGGGTAAAGCTGATGTAGTAACTGGTGGCGTGCGGATGCGCCCCTTTGCGCGATACGCCGTTAGTGGTCTCGCCGAAGCGTATGCGTGGCTTTGAGGGGGTAAGCATTAGTTGCATGGCCGCATGGCCGTGCACGGTCAAATTCAGTTGCATGGTTTCGGTTTCCGGATCGGTCATTTGCAGGGTCCAATTACCATTGCGCACCGACATGCCATAACTGCAGGCAAAGGCATCCCAGCCATCTCGATTCAGCCGCTCTTCATAAATAAACTGTAGACGATCAATATCTGTTACAGCAGCGTGGGCCATGTAGAGATGACGGTCGCCAAAACCTTTCCTCGACGAATTGTCACTCAGTGGAGCGGCGTTGCGGAAAAAGGTCGCCTGATAGCCGAAACGTCTGCCGTCGGCAGACTGTAATTGTCCGGTAAAATACCACCACTCGATTTTGTAATCCGGATGACTGCCGTGGGCACGCGGGAATTCCAGCACGCTATCTGCATGCGGCACGCGGAAGCCGTCCTCCGTCAACACAGGCGCGGCGGTGGCGATGACATGCGACAGGACCGAGCATAGGAGTATCAGTCTAAAACGGTTCCGCAACGGGGTTCTTAACGCAAGTCTCAAACGAAATTCTGGATTTAAGTTCATTGGTATTATCGGTATTAGCTGGTGTTTCTCAGTGCCCGTCGTCCTGTCAACCAGGCGATCAGCGCGGCAAGGATTAAAACGAGTATGGCGAGAGTCAACAGGCGCAGCCAGGGGATGTCCCATTGCAGGGTCCAGCCAAAAGATTGCTTGTTAATTACAAATACCAATAAGTAACCCAAGGCCCAGCCCAACAGCAAGCCACCCAACAGACCCGCAAACGCAATTCCCAAGCCCTCGACCATGGTCACGGTGGCGATTTCATTGCGGCGCATGCCGAGTTGACGCAGAGTTTTTAGCTGGTCGCGCGATTCGCGCAGAATGTTGTCCAATGCCAGCGCCAAACCCGCCAAGGCGATGAAGAGCGCCAGTATTTCCAGTGAGTGGGTGACGGCAAAGGTTTGCCGGAAAATCGTCAGCGCGGTGGTTCGCAGCTCACGGTTGCCGCGCAAGCCGAGGCCAGGATAGCGCTGCTGCCAGTCGGTAATGAAGCTATTCCTATCCGCAGAATTAAGTAACTGAACGGTTATATTTGTTAAATCGCCGATATCGCTCCATGCCTGCAGATGTTCGCGCTGGACCACGATTTGACCCTGCTCGTTGCCATATTCTGCCTCAACAGCGATGATATGCAACAAGCGTTCCCCAGCCGTTGTCGGCATTGTCACCACATCATCCAAGCGCAGTTGGTAGCGCTGCATAAAAGCCTCGTTAGCGATAGCGAGCCAGCTACCATCGGCTTGTGGCTGGGCGAAGTCGACATTGGCCGGAGGTGCGTGGATCCACAGCCGATTGAAAGTGTCCAGTGCAGTCAGGTCGGCACCGGCCAGGAAGGTGGACCTGCCTTGCCAGTCGATTGGCAGTCGTAGGAAGGGGTCGATGGCGGCGACGCGGGGATCGGCGGCGATGGCTTGCCAAGTTTCGGCGCGGATGCGGTTGCGGGTGTCGGCACTTTGTGCGCCGTGGCTGCTGATGTAGACATCAGACTGAAAACGAACATCCATCCAGCGCACAACGGTTTGTTCAAAGCTGCCAACCAAAATAGCCATCGAGCTAGCCATCGCCACGGCGACAAATAGGCCTGCGGCTGCGAGTCGGTGACGACTGGAAGTACGGCGCAAGCGGCTAATGCCGATTACTGCCGCTGGTTGATTTCGAAAGAGTCGCTTGCCAATGACCGCCAGGGGACGAAACAGCGAGGCCACAACCATTGTACCACCGGTGAGCCACATGAAGGCGGTGAGGTAGCCCGCCAGCGGAAAGCGTCCGCCGCCCTCAAGCGTTAGCGGCGGCAACAGTGCGATTACACAACCAGCGATTAGAAGCAGAAAGCCGAGGCGGGTATTGCGCAGCAAGCGTAACCCCGGCGTCCAGTTGCCGGCGCCAAGGATCTGTGCGGGTGGGGTCGCAGCGGCATCCTTGAGCGGTAGCCAGCCAGCCAGAGCACTGAAACAGATGCCTATAATGAATGCCCACAGGGCATCGTTGAAGGTCAACTGTGCGGCTGTTGCACTGCTGCTTTGGTAGAGGGCGTTGACTGTGCGAGAGACGCCGCCGACGGCGACTTGTGCCAGCAACCAGCCCAATAAAATTCCCAAACCGCTTCCTATAATCCCGAGTGAACCAATTTCAATTGACCAGGCCGCACGTAACTCGCGGCTGGTGACTCCGAGCGAGCGTAGGATGGCAATTTCGTGGCGCCGTCGCACCACTGCCGCATCGAGTGCTTGGGTTATTAAATAAACCCCCACCAGCAGCGAGATCAAGGATAACACTCCGAGATTGAGACGAAAAGCGGCCGTCATGCGCTCGCC
>SKFT01000173.1 GCA_007117865.1 Puniceicoccaceae bacterium
CGCGACGTGGCTGAGGATTGGCAACGCGGTCGCATTTATCTTCCAGCGGAAGAGCTCGCCGCGTTTGGACTCAATCCGAATAGCATCGAAAAGGCTGAAGTTACCCCTGCATGGGAGGCATTCATGGCCTTCCAGGTAGCCCGCGCTCAATCCTATTATGATGCCGCACGTCCAGGCTTCGCCGCACTCGCCGACGACGGATCCGCACAAACGGCACGTGTCATGTCGAGTGTTTATGGCGGAATATTAAAAGTGATTGCCAGTCGTGGCGGAGATGTTTTTCACGAACGTGCCTATGTTCCCTTTGGCCGCAAGTGCCTGCTTGCATTGACCGAATTAGTGTTGGATTGGGATTGTCATAGCGACCATCATGCCATCAAAATCCAAGCTTAACAATGGCACAACTCGACACTTGTATCATCGGCGGCGGCATCAGCGGACTGGCCCATGCATGGCGGGCCACCAGGAGCGGAAAATCCGTCTGCCTGCTGGAGCATTCGCCGCGGCTCGGTGGCTCGATCCACTCCGTTAGGGAAGGCCCCTGGTTGGCCGAAGAGGGTCCTCACACCCTGCAAATTGGATCGCCCGAACTGCATCGAGCACTCACCGAAATTCCGCAGTTGAGCCAGAATTGGCTGCTGGCAAAGACCGAAGCCAAGCAACGTTTTTTAGTGCGTGATGAGCGGATACATCCCGTTCCCATGAATCCAATTGGAGCCCTGACCACTCCTCTCCTTAGCTTCAAGGCCAAGCTGCGCTTTTTGCGCGAACCCTTTATCCGTCCAGCCGCAAAAGACGCGCTGGAGACCGTGGCACAATTTGCGAGTCGACGGCTCGGTGCGGAAGCCTTCGATCAGTTGATCGATGCCCTCATAGGCGGAGTCTATGCTGGCGATGGACGCAAACTGTTGCTGCGGCATGCCTTTCCCAAGCTCGACCGCCTAGAGCAAAACCATGGCAGCTTAATTCGCGGCGCCCTGGCCCTGGGCCGAACTGCCAAGCGCGCGGCACGAGCCAGCGGACAGCCAGTGTTCAAAAAACCGGTCATTTCGTTTGCTGAGGGAATGGCATCTCTGCCCAAGACGATCGCAAATGCCATGGCTGTGCAGATGCAAACGGGAGTGACAATAGACAGCATAGGCCAGGATACGGATGGCACTTGGCAAATCCACTATACCTGTAACGGGCAAAGTGCTACCATCACCTGCCGCAATTTGACCCTGGCAGTACCGGCACATTGTTTAGCGAAACTGCCCTTGCCCGAGCTATTGGCAGAACAACTGAAACCTGCCGGGGCACTGTATTACCCACCCGTCACCGTGCTATCAATTGGTTTTGCGCGCAAGGACATCGCCCATCCTCTGGATGGCTTTGGCGCACTCGTTCCGGGCAACGAGCAGGCCCCCATCCTCGGCGTGCTGTTTCCCTCTAGTATTTTTCCCCATCGCGCACCCGAAGGGCATGCCCTGTTGACGGCCTTCCTTGGCGGCAGCCGGAGTCCGCAAAACGCCTTGGACGATCCGGATCAGCTGCTAAAATTGACTCTCCCCTATTTGCAAAAGTTGCTTGGGCTGCGTCCACGCGATCCGGTCTTCTGCTATCACAAGCACTGGCAGCGGGCAATTCCGCAATACGACCATCGCTATCCCGCTGCAATTGAGTCGATTGAATGCGCAGAATCCCAATGGCAAGGGCTACAGTTAATTGGTAACTATCGAGGTGGCATCGCTCTAAATGCCTGCCTGGAAAATCATCTGCTTTAGCTTTCGGTATCAGAATAAGCGGAGGGCTGGAAGCGCGGGGTGCAGATAGCCAGAAAAACGAGGTCTTCGCTACCGGTATTGTGAATGGACTGATCCACCCCCGGCGGGATTACGACGACACTTCCCGGCGCAACCAACACCGGTGGATTGTTGCCGACCCTGGCCTCACCACGACCACTCAAAATCAGATGCCGTTCAGCAATTCCCATCAATCGGTGCCGGCACGTTTCTTTTCCGGGTTCCACGCGCGCGCGAGCAATTGAGACATCCGCATCATCCGGATCATTCCACATCTCAAGAATGTAGCAGCCTTCCTTGAAATAGTATTCCTGCTTTTCATCGTGATAGTGTATGCGCATTTCCACAATCAATAAACTCTGACTAAATTGCCTTTTGATGCAAGCTCTTGTCCCCGCTTTGAGGGAGTCATTTAAATAACCGCGCGAACAAGGCATACTTGCAGAATAGCGTTTTAGAATAGGGAACGACGATTACCGCCCATAGTTTTTGATTTTTGGAGTGGGAAGACAAAGCGATTTCTATTGCTAGTCCAGCTAGCAGACAGTTAACTGGGTATCATAATCGTGAAAATTTATCCTGAGCGTTAGCGGGTAATGGGACTCGCACACGTGCATGATTTCGCAGACACCGATGGCGCATACAGACGCAACGAAGCAGCCCAATCCTCCTCCATTACTGCGAGGCATCCTGATACCGATTGCCGTTATGGCAGTGGTGCTGACGACTTGGTGGGTGCTGTTGCCGGAAACCGAAGCTCCAGCGCCACAACTCGCGACGCCACCCACCTCTCCTGTCCCGGAGCCGATTGACTACTACGCACAACGGCAGGCATTCTATGCGCAACAAATTGATCCCTTGATGCGAACAACCGAACAGGCGAACCTCGAAGCCGCCGAGCGCGCGGTTTTTCGGTTGCTGGATGTGTTCGATAAATACCGGTCCGGCATTCAACCTTTTGCCGAGGATATCACCAGCCTTGCAACGCGATTTGGCATACTGCGGCGGATGTTCGGCGGTTGGTGGCATGAAGATGAGCGCGTGCACGCCTATGTGCAGGATAAGTTTGAAACGTATTTATTCAGTGAGAATCAACTGCATCAGGATATCGTAGCGGTTATTCATGCATTTAGGGAGGATTTGGATGCCAATGAAAATCGCATGCTTACCAGTGTGCGTGCAGCCGTTGAGGCTCACCCGCTGCCGCAGATGGAGATGCCGGAATATCGCCAATTTGAGGAAGCCGTAAGGTCGATCATCCTCGAGTTCAGCACGAACCGCGCCCGCGATTCGGTATATCAGGGTATTGCCACGTTGGTTGTGGCTGAAGTGGCAGCGATTTCAGCACATCAATTGATCGTTCGCGTCATGCTATCCAGTGGCACTGCAGCGGCGACAAGCGCAGCCGCCGGAGGTGGCGCGACGGCAAGTGCGACGGCAACGGGTGGCGCAGCCGGCACCCTTGGTGGCCCCATGGGAACCGTCATTGGCCTTGGTGTGGGCTTGGGCGTTGGGATTGCCGTTGATTGGTGGATGACCGAACGGTTTCAGGAAAAACTCGCGCACGATTTAAAGGTATATTTCGATGGACTGCAAATGGCCCTGCTGAATGGAACCCATTCTGAACCCGGACTGAAAATCGCGCTCAATCAATTTGTCGACGACCTAAGCGTTGCCCAGACAAAAGTAGTCCATCAATCGCTGGTAGCAGCACCATAATGCGTTATTCCATACCATCGATCCTGTGTCTTTTTTTATTGCTGCTGCTCATGGCAAGCAGCGTAGGGATACCCTTGGCGAGCGGCCAATCGACCCTCATTCGCAAGCCTGCACAAGAGCTAATGGAAGCGATTGGGCGGTATTTGTCGAGAACCGGTGGACGGGAAATCGGTCAGGAACTGGCGGAATTTGGCGGCGAGTCAGCCGTTCGTCAATTGGCCGAGCGGGCGCTCCGCGAAGGCGGTGACGATGCCTTGAATGCCTTGGTTCGGAGCGCCCGTGCGCATGGAACGGATGCTTTGCGTGCTGCCGACAACGCAGTGAATATTCCGCGACTGCTGCGGGCAGTGGATGAACTCCCTGCGGATATCGCCCCGCAAGCCATACGTCGTCTCAGTGCCGGTTCGGAAGGTCGCTTACTGGCAGAAACCGTTGAGCAGTTTGGTGCCAGAGCGCTCCGGGCGGAAGTGCGCCACCCCGGTATCGGCGGCGGACTGGTGCGCAATCTGGGTGACAATGGCGCCGATCTGGCCAGCCAGGCAACGCGTCAACAAGCGATTACATTGTCACGCCACGCGGAAGACATCGCCAGGCTACCGGATGCACAGCGCAACGGAGTGATGCGACTGCTACAAACTGAATTTGACCGCACGGTCTCATTCATGGGTCGCTTCATCGAAAACAATCCCGGCAAGATACTGTTTACCGCAGCGACCACCACGGTTATTTTGATCCATGCGGACAAGGTTTTGAGCGGTGAGGGAGAAATCGTCATTGGTCCCGACGGCAAAGCGGTCTATATACCGAAACCAGGCATCATTGAACGCGTGGCCGATGACCTGTTCAAGCAAGTGCTAGCGGTTTTGCTGCCATTATTGGCAATCGCGGGCGCCATTTGGCTGGGCATCAAGCTCTGGTTTCACTACCGCTTCGCAAAGCTGAAGCATCAGATGAAGTCAGCAAAGGTCGCTGGCAATACCGAAGACAAAAGTTAACTACTCAGGTATTGCGGATTCAGGAGTCGTTACCTTTAATTAAATGGTGAGAAAGCTACCGAGAGAACGCGCTCATTATCAATCCAGGCATAGATTGCGACACTTTGGCAAAAAGGTTGTAGTTCTTTTTCAACGACACCAGAAATGCCAATAATCGAAGCGCGGCTTTGCTCTGCCGACCACTTCAACTGGAGATCATGGAATCTCGGGGAGGATTTAAATTGTGGATGCTGTGCTTTATAAAAGGCTTCTTTCAAACTAAAAAGCACTGTGCCCTGATCGGGGATATTGGACTCTGCGATCTGAGCCAGCTCGGCATCAGCAGCGATGCGGCTAACGGTCTGGTGACGCATGCGCCCGAAGTGCTCCAGATCAATCCCCAATGCGGAAAATTGATCATTCCGTGCAACCACGGCAAGGCAAACACCCTTGCTGTGACTGATCGAGCCAAGCCATCCCATAGGCCAGTCGGGGGCACCCTGCTCGTTAACGGGTAAGGCGGCGGCGCCTTTAAAGCCAGCCTCTTTAAGGGCTCGACGCGCCGCCAACCTACCAGCGACATGTAGCGTTGAGCGATCTCCGTTGACAGGATATTCTGCGGCAAAATAAAGCCCTGCGGGTAAATCCCGCAGGGCTTTACTAAAAAGCTTGTTCAGCAGTTGAACATCGCTCATGCAAGCGCAGCCGTCACAATCTCATGGAAAGCGCTGGCTTTGAGCGAGGCACCACCAATGAGGCCACCGTCAATATCTGCTTGCGCCAGCAACTCTGCGGCGTTCTCCGGCTTCATGGAACCACCGTATAGGATGCGGACTTTCGCCGCACTAGTGGCATCGTATAAATCGGCGACGATCGAGCGTATAGCGGCGTGGACGGCTTGTGCCATCTCAGGCGTCGCAGTCTTGCCGGTGCCAATCGCCCAAACGGGTTCGTAGGCGATGACAACTTGGTCAATAGCATCCTTGCTTACGCCAGCCAAGCCACCCTCCACCTGATGCTTAACCACCGCGATGGTCTCATCCGACTCACGTTGGGCAAGAGTCTCGCCAACGCAAAGGATGGGACGCAGGTTAGCTTCCAGGGCCGCTTTGACCTTGCGGTTGATAAAGGCATCGTCCTCTGCAAAAAACTCGCGGCGCTCACTGTGACCTAAAATCACATAGGAGCAGAAGTGATGACGCAACATTTCCGCTGAAACCTCGCCAGTGTAGGCACCCGAGGGCTGGTAATGCATATTCTGCGCCCCCAGCGAGATGCTGGAGCCCTCAATGGCTTTGGCAACGGAGGCGAGTGCCGGGAAAGGTGGACAAACTGCCACACCAACGGTGTTCTGTTGACCCGAAAGCGCGGCCACCTCAGCAGCCAATTCGGCGCCCTCGGCAGCATTCAGGTTCATTTTCCAATTGCCTGCGATCAGGTATTTACGTATTGATTTTGACATAAAATAATTGTTTAGATGAATAAATAATAGCGTGCGTTCAAGCTTTATCCAGGACGGCAACACCCGGTAGCGTTTTGCCTTCCAGGAACTCGAGGGAGGCGCCGCCGCCAGTGCTCATAAAGGTCACCCTCTCACCATAGCCAGCTTTATTGATGGCCTTGACGGAATCACCACCGCCGATGATCGAAGTGGCCTCGCTGTTGGCAATGACATCCGCAATAGCAAAGGTACCACGATTGCAGGCTTTGATCTCAAAGATGCCCATAGGCCCATTCCAGAGGATGGTTTTTGCCTTGCGGCATTCCTCACTGAATAATTCCACGGTCTTGGGACCAATATCAACGCCCTCCCAGCCATCTTCAATATTGCCTTCGAAGACTTTGCTGTTGCCGACGGTGCCGGCGCCGAAGTCGAGAGCGTCAACGGCGAGGTTATCGACAGGAAGAAGGAACTTGACTCCCTTGGCCTCGGCTTTGGCAAGTGCCGCCCTGGCGGTCTCCACCTTGTCAGGCTCACACAGACTCTTGCCAACGGAACGTCCCTGCGCGAGAGCAAAGGTGTAGGCCATGGCACCACCGATTAAAATGGTATCGGCCTTGTCGAGCAGCGCGTCAATGACCGTAATTTTATCGCTAACCTTGGCGCCGCCAAGAATGACAGTGAAAGGCCGTTCCGGCTTGTTGGTCTTATCGCCGAGATAGGCCAATTCTTTTTCAATCAAAAAGCCAGCTACTTTCGGCGACAGATAATCGGCCACGCCCGCAGTGGATGCGTGAGCACGATGGGCAGTACCAAAAGCATCATTGACGAATGCTTCGGCACAGGAGGCAAGCTTGCGGGCAAATTCCGGATCGTTCTTTTCCTCCTCCGCATAGAAGCGCACATTTTCCAACAATAGCACATCGCCATTAGCCATTTCCGCAACGGCAGCATCGACATCCGGACCAATGCAATCTTTGACAAAGCGAACCGACTGCCCCAGCTTGGCCTCCAAATCAGAGGCGACAGGTGCCAGAGAGAAAGCCGGATCGACCTTGCCCTTGGGACGACCCAGGTGACTGGCGAGAATGACTTTGGCTCCTTGCTTGCTCAAGTGCCGAATAGTAGGCAAGGCAGCTTTGATGCGGGAATCGTCTGAAACGTTGGCGTTGCTGAGCGGAACGTTAAAGTCGACACGCACGAAAACGCGTTTCCCCGAAAGATTGGTTGATTCGATTGTTTTAATGGCACTCATAATAATGGGTTGACTGAAAGAGAATGCGCTAAGCGGATAGCGAAAGATAGCGATGAAAGCAATAAAGATCATTCGGAGTGCCCAGCCATTGACGGACGGACACCCCGAATGAATCGTTAAAACAAAAATCTTGCGGACGGATTAGCCCAGCTTGGCAACCTTTTGCACCAACTCGACAACGCGATTGGAGTAACCCCACTCGTTGTCATACCAGGCAACTAGTTTGAAGAATGTGTCGGACAAGCCAATACCGCTACCAGCATCAAAAATCGAACTCAACTCGCAATGGATGAAGTCGGATGAAACCACTTCGTCCTCAGTGTAACCAAGGATGCCCTTGAGAGAACCCTCGGCAGCTTCCTTCATCTTGGCACAAATGGCTTCGTAGCTGGTTGACTTCTCGGTCTTAACCGTCAAATCAACCACAGAGACAGTGGGAGTTGGCACGCGGAATGACATACCGGTCAACTTGCCTTTGACAGCCGGTAGTACCAGACCAACGGCCTTGGCGGCACCTGTGGTGGAGGGGATGATGTTGATGGCGGCCGTGCGACCACCCTTCATATCCTTGGGACTGGGACCGTCCACTGTGCGCTGGGTAGCGGTGTAGCTGTGGACGGTGGTCATCAAGCCTTCGACAATGCCAAAGTTGTCGAGAATCACCTTAGTGATGGGTGCCAGACAGCTGGTGGTGCAGGAGGCATTCGAAATGATGGTATCGCTGGCGCTCAATTCGCCGTCATTGACACCCAAAACGACCGTCTTCACGCCATCGCCCTTACCAGGTGCGGAAATAATGACTTTTTTGGCACCGGCATCGATGTGCCCCTGCGCTTTTTTATCCTCGACGAACAACCCGGTTGATTCAATTACGAGATCAATGCCCATTTCCTTCCATGGCATGGCGGATGGACCCTCACGGACAGCGAGGCAGCGGATGTTTTGGCCGTTGACGACCAAATTGTCGCCGGACACTTCAACTGTGCCGTTAAACCGCCCCTGAACAGAGTCGTATTTTAACAAGTAAGCCAAGTTCTCGGCAGTGACGAGGTCGTTGATAGCAACCACTTCGATGTCGGAACCGAGCAAGCCCTTGTCAACCAGTGCACGAAAGACCAGCCGACCAATGCGCCCGAATCCGTTAATAGCAATTTTAGTAGCCATACTTAATTTCAATTTAGTGTTTTAGTTTAGAAAAAAGTAATTTGAAAAATGCAGATCGGTATTGCAAGTGAATTGTGTAAAGTTTTTCTTAACAAGTGATTCCTTCTTAAACCGTCCAGCTAATAACCATAATGATAGCCATGACGTAACGCTGCACGACTAAGGTTCCGCAGAGTTATAGGTTGTCAAGCGGGTTAAATTGCTTTGCAATTCAGCCAATGCCACTTAGCACCACCTCACATGCCTCTATTGCAGCCGTTGTCGCAGTAGTGCCCCCGCGGCTGATTCGTCTGGATGATGAAACGGACAGCTATGGCGGCAATCTCGCACAATTGGAGCGATTGAAGAAAACGATTGGACTGAGCGAGCGAAGGGTCGTGGATGAGGGAACGACTACGGCTGACTTATGCCTGGCCGCAGCAAAACATTTAGTGGCGGAAACGTCGCTGACGACAGATGCTCTTGATGCCATTATTTTTGTGACTCAGACAGCGGACTATCCGCAACCCTGCAATGCCGCGCTGCTTCACCGGGATCTCAGGTGTCGCAAGGAGTGTGCTGCCTTCGATGTCAACTTAGGCTGCTCAGGCTATGTATATGGCCTGTGGCTGGGGCACCTGTTGGTTGAATCGGCCGGCTATAAGAACGTGCTATTGCTTGCCGGAGATACCGTCAGCCGCATTGTGCATCCCAATGACCGAGCCCTTGCCCCACTGTTTGGCGATGGCGGCAGCGCGACATGGATACGGCGCAATGACGGCGGGGATTCGCCAGCGCACTTCGAATTCTTCACTGACGGCAGCGGCTACGACGGTTTAATCGTTCCCGCGGGTGGGTTCCGCCAACCCAACAATCCCGAGACGGCCAAGGCCCAAGCCGACAGTCAAGGCAACCTGCGCACACTGGAGAACCTGCACATGGATGGGACAGCCATTTTCAGCTTCACCATCAGCGAGGTGCCCAAGGCGGTGGAACAGCTGTTACGTTCAGCCAAGTGCGCTAAAGAGACGGTTGACACCTATGTATTCCACCAAGCGAACCGCTACATCCTGGGTAACATTGCAAAGCGGCTGGGTCTCCCCGTGGAAAAAGTCCCCATGGCCACCGTCGAGCACTTCGGCAATCAGAGTTCAGCCTCTATCCCAACTGCCTTGACCTACGAGTGCGGCGAGCGCATACTCGCAAGCGACTCGCCCAGCCGACTGCTGCTTTGCGGCTTTGGGGTCGGCTTGTCCTGGGGAACAGCTTTGGTTGAGCTCAAGCAGCCCGAGCAGCTGGTATTAATCGACTACCACTCCGCATAGGCGGGATCCAACTCGATGCCAAAATAGTCGCGGGCATTGCGGAAAGAAATGCGCTGTACCAAGTCACCCAGCAGCTCGTAATCCTCGGGCAACTCGCCATTGACCACATCGGTGCCGATCAAATCACAAAGAATCCTGCGAAAGTATTCGTGGCGGCAATAGGACAGGAAGGAACGGGAGTCGGTCAACATACCAACAAAGCGCGAAAGCAAGCCCAAATTCGACAGCGCGTTCATCTGCCAAATCATGGCCTCTTTTTGGTCATTAAACCACCAGCCGGAGCCAAACTGAATCTTTCCGGGGATGCGTCCATCCTGGAAATTACCGGCCATCGTCGCCATGACGTAGTTATCCGCCGGATTGAGATTATACAAAATCACCTTCGGTAGGCGCTCGTCGACATCCATACTATCGAGCAAGCGACTCAATTTTGCGGCCTGAGGCAGGTCGTGAATGGAATCAAATCCACTATCAGCACCGATGTTTTTTGCCGCACGACTATTATTACCGCGCAAGGCACCCAAGTGAAACTGCATGGCCCAGCCTTTTTGATGATTCATGCGCCCTACCTCCCGCAGCACATAAAAGGCAAAGGCTTCCAGTTCATCCTCGGTAGCTGGCAGTCCGTCACGGGCGCGCTGGTATATCGAAGCGACCTCCTG
Organism: Puniceicoccaceae bacterium; assembly: GCA_007117865.1. GTDB lineage: Bacteria > Verrucomicrobiota > Verrucomicrobiia > Opitutales > Coraliomargaritaceae > SKFT01. Next base: position 10,301 of record SKFT01000173.1, read on the forward strand.
GACAGACGTTTCGGCATAAAAAGCACGCTCCAATCCATGGTCGGAAAGCCGCGCACCCATTGCGTGAAAAGCTGCGTGGCGCGCCTCCAATGCCTGAATGAAGCCGCTGAAATCTCCGCAATCCACTTGCGCGGTCTGCGCCAGTTGATCTACCCATGCATTAAAAGCGGGTGGAGTATCCACGCGCAATCCCTTGTCGGGGCGGAAAGTTGGCACCATTCGCGTTGGCAAACCGGACTCCGCCACTTTGGCGTGGTGCTGCAAGTCATCCACCGGCTCATCCGTAGTGCCAACAACGGCAACTTTGAACTGCTTAAGGATTGCGCAAGCGGAAAAGTCTGCATCTGCCAGTCGCTCGGCTGCCTGATCCCAGATGCGCCGCGCATTGGCCGGGTTAATCAACTCCTTAATCCCAAAATAGCGCAGCAACTCCAGATGCGACCAGTGATAGAGGGGATTGCGAACGGTGTGGGGAACTGTTTCGCAAAAGGCCAGGAACTTATCGTATGGATCTGCATCGCCGGTGCAAAAGCGTTCGTCAATACCGTTGGTCCGCATCGCCCGCCACTTGTAGTGATCACCAGCCAACCAGATCTCATACAAATTCTCAAATCGGCGGTCAGTAGCCACCTCAACCGGTGGCAAATGACAATGGTAATCGAAAATCGGTGCCTCTTTGGCAAAACTATGGTATAGTTCACGCGCAGGTTTGCTCTGCAAAAGAAAGTCTTCGCTGATAAATGACATGATTAGGATTGGTGGTAATGAGATAAGACCGACAAAAGGCTCGGTATAAAATCCGAATCATTGCATATCCTAACATCAAAGCTCAATCAGAAAAGTGCACAGTGCCATTTAGTACCTTACTATTAAAATCCGTGCATGTTTTGCACAGATTTTTAGTCATTAGTGTCAGCGGGGTTAGGGACTGGGGACTAGGGACTGGGGACTGGCCAGATCACCGTCGGCGGTTGAAACCACCGTTCCGTGTTAGGCGCTGGCAACATACCCACCACTTGCCGCGCCAAAGCCTTGGTGCCAGTCGAACCACCGGATTGGTAGCGGTAAATCCAAGCGCTGCGTCAATTTTAATAGGTTTCATCGGGATCCAAATCGCTATCGAAATCGGGATCGATTCCATTTTTCGTCGATTTGCTGCCGCCATCTCCGCTTGCGCTACGCCGATAGCGATTCCGATTTCGATAGCGATTTCGATTGGCATTGCCATCCAACCACTCAACAACTTAACTTTTTACCTTCTCACCTTCCCACTTTCCCACCTTCAACCTTTTGGTGCCGGCTACGCCGGATTAGGTTTAATTTAATCTTGAGAATCCTGCCTACAATCTGTCAATTAATACGATGAATACCAAAACGGATTCCCTCTCAGCCGGCTTCTATTTGGACGCGGATGCTTTTTTTAATGCCAACCGCAGCATTGGTTTGACCTATGATGACCTCTCGCTGGCCACGTTATACAGCGAGGTGCTTCCCCGTGACACCGTCCTCACGACCCAGTTGTCCGCTAGCCTGCAATTGCAAATTCCGATTATTTCCGCCGATATGGACACCGTTACGGAATCACGCATGGCCATTCAGATGGCGCTCAATGGCGGACTTGGCCTGATCCACTACAATATGGATGA
>SKFT01000148.1 GCA_007117865.1 Puniceicoccaceae bacterium
CATTCTCAAAACCCGTTTTGAGACGATTAGCGGAGTCGGTCGAGTGGACATCTGGGGGAGTAAGGAATATGCGATGCGGCTATGGTTGGACCCGGATAGGATGGCTGCGCATGGCGTCACTGCCCGCGATGTGCGGGATGCTTTTGCCAGAGCCAATGTTGAGTTGCCAAGCGGCAGGCTCGAAGGTCGTGCTGTCGATGTCAACATCCGCACTGACAGTCGTCTCGGTGCGGACTCGGAACGGTTCAATGACCGGGTTATCCTGCGCGATGGCAATCGCGTAGTTCGCCTGCGTGACATTGGCTACGCCGAGGTTGGTCCGCTCAATGAGAGAACCATTTTGAAACGTGACGGCGTTCCAATGGTGGGGTTGGTATTGCGACCACAACCGAATGCCAATGAAATTGCTATTGTCGATGAATTCTATCGACGACTTGCAGCAGTTGAGCGCGAGCTACCTGAGGATGTCAGGGTACAGATTGGTTTTGATACCAGTGAATTCATCCGCGACAGCATTGCTGAGGTGCGCCAGACCTTATTCATCGCAGGATTTCTGGTTTGCTTAACGATTTTTCTATTTCTTCGTGAGCTGCGCTCGACCCTGATTCCGATATTGACGATTCCCATTGCATTGATCGGCACCTTTTTCGTTCTCTATCTTTTAGGCTATTCCATCAATACATTGACCCTGCTCGGTCTGGTATTGGCAATTGGGCTGGTGGTTGACGACGCGATTGTGGTGTTGGAAAACATTTACAAACGAGTTGAAAAGGGCGAAGAACCGCAAGCGGCAGCCATTGATGGCATTAAGCAAATCTTTCTTGCGGTGATTGCCACCTCACTTGCCTTGGCAGCAGTGTTTGCGCCGATTATTTTCCTCGGTGGGCTCACCGGTGCGCTGTTTCGCGAATTTGGCGTTACCCTTACCGCCGCAGTGTTGATATCGACATTTGTAGCGCTAACGCTGACGCCGATGGTTTGCTCACGGATATTAATAAAGAGCGAAAAGCATCCGCCCTTTTACCGTTATAGCGAACCCCTATTCCGCTGGCTTAATGATGTTTACGACCGCTCGCTGGTTTGGTTCATGCGCAGTCCCCTACCCGCAATTTTAATCTTACTGGCCTGTGTGGTCTCACTATTATTATTTTTGCGCAGTTTGCCGCGCGAACTGGCACCATTTGAAGACCGAAGCCTGTTAGTGCTCTCAGTCGCCGGACCTCCCGGTGTCGGTTTTCAATACATGATTGAGGTCATGGATGAAATCGACGCCATTGTCGGCGAAGTGGTGCCCGAGCGCAATGCCTCGATCAGCGTGACCTCACCCGGCTTTGGCGCCGGCACCACGGTAAACTCAGGATTCTCGCGCTTGACCCTACTGCCACCCGGCGAACGCGAGCGCAGTCAATTTGCGATAGCCAATGCGCTAACCACTGAATTGTCGCGCTATCCCGATGCTTTTGTTCGCGCTCAGTCTATCCCGACCATTCGGGCTGGTGGGCGTGGGGCACCGATGCAGTTTGTGGTCCAGAATACCGACTTTGAGCGTCTTCGTGAAGCGATCCCCGACTTCCTGGCCGGTGCCCGCAGTCAAGCCGCACTGACCAGCGTAGACGTAAATCTGGAGTTTACCCAGCCGGAGATCGTAGTTCACATTGATCGCGACCGCTCTGAAGCCATAGGCGTAAGCGCAGCAGATATTGCTGAAACGGTGCAAGCGTCCTTTAGTGGTCAGCGCTTTGGTTTCTTTCTTAAAGACGGACAGCAGTATCAGGTGATTGGTCAATTCCGCAGTGATGCCCGCCGCTCACCGCTGGATCTGGCTGGTTTAAACGTTCGCTCCCAAAGTGGTGAGCTGATACCGTTGGAGAACCTGGTGACTTTTGAGGAAGTGAGTTCGGCTCCGGTATTGTTCCGCTTCAACCGTTTTCCGTCGGCCACCTTCTCGGCAACGTTGGCCAGCGGTTACACGATTGCCGATGCCATTGAAGCGATGCGTGCGGTTGCCGATGATGTTTTGGATGAAACTTTTGTCACTGAGCTTTCCGGACAAGCGCGAGAATTCACGGAAGCCGGAGCCAGCATCCTATTTGTTTTCTTCATGGCACTGGTATTGGTTTATTTGGTGTTGGCAGCACAGTTTGAAAGCTTTCGCTCACCGTTAATCATCATGTTAACCGTTCCCCTTGCGCTAGCTGGCGGACTGGGTGCGCTGTATTTATTCGGCTTAAAGCTGAACATCTTTTCCCAGATAGGCTTAATCATGCTGGTTGGACTTGTGACCAAAAACGGCATTCTGGTAGTGGAGTTTGCCAACCAGCTGCGGGATGCGGGTACTGAATTGAAAGAGGCCGCACGTGAAGCGGCCCGGCAACGCTTTCGTCCCATTCTGATGACCACCACCTCGACGATACTCGGCACACTGCCAATCGCGCTGGCAGTAGGCGCAGGTGCGGAGAGCCGTGTGCCACTCGGCACCGCCGTGATCGGCGGTCTGGCGTTGGGATCGTTTCTAACCCTCTATGTAATACCCATGGCCTACCCTTACATTGCCAGCGCAACAAAGCGGCGCTAAAGGCATCTTTGTGGCGAAATCCCGACCCTCATCGGTTGCTCGATACAAAGAAAGTGCACCATTGGAAGAGCTTACCGGAAGGGGATCGCAATGTCGATCCAGCCAAGGTCAACCCGGCTGCATGTCAGCGGTTTCGGCGAGGAGGCTGCGCAAGGTTGCGAAAACCTTGTCATCCCATGGAATCGGCAACTGCTCAATGGCGTCGCGGAATGACATCCTGCGGCTGCGTGGAGAGGCACCTTGCGCAGCGATGGTCCAGATACCAAAACGCTCTTTCTCGTGTAATTGTATGCGGTTGTTTTGTTGCAAGCAACGACTGAATAAGCTGAGGCAATGAAGACTGCTGGAGTCGACTTTTGAGGCCGCTTCCAGGCAAAGCGATTCAATCATACCCGCTTGTCCCTTGGCCGGAGCAATCCAGACTGCGATGGCTGGTAGCGCATTCCCGTTGGAATAGTGCCACTGCTCCGGTTCTTGAGGAAAACTGCCTAAAACAAGTTGTAGTGTCTCACGCACTTCATCCCATGCCTGTTGGTAACTATCATCCGCATCCCTGGTAATTAAAATCCGGCTCAATGAGCCGCAATTAAAAGCGGCTGTCTTACTTAGCACCTCGAGGCTGGAATACAGGTTGGTTTTCCCCGAGTAGTATTTAAACCGCAACCTGGACAATTTCGCCGAGCGAGCGACTTTTTCCATAACGGCAACATCACCTTTGCCCTCACAGAGGACTAATCCATGGGTATCCCTGGGAAAGCTCATCGCATCTCCTCGCCAAAATCCGCAGCCGCCTGCAAGGTATCGGCGGAAAAGACGACAGCATGAATATGTTCCGCATTCTGAATATGTCGATCCAAGCGAATAAATGAAACGGCATCCGATTCTGTCGAGCGGTCGGCCCGCGCTGCTGCCTGCATACACTCCAAGCTATGAGTCGTGGCGAAAACCTGCACATCCAGCGACTTCAGCAAAGGAAGCAAACCACTCCAAAGCGGTTGCAGTGAAGCATGGTAGAGTCCGCTTTCGATTTCATCAATCAACACGATGCGAGACTCCCCCAGCAGGATCTCGCATAGCAAGTGAAAACAGCGGGTGAAGCCCTGCCCCATCTGACTTAAGGGAAGCGCGCTACCGGAATCCATTTCAATGATCAGGTTTTCCGCGCAGTCCGGCGATGCGGATGGCAACAAGCGCAGGGCCTTGGTTCGAGGCTCCAATGCTGCTTGCAAAATCTCCAGCAATTGACGGCAACGCACTGGATGCTTATCGAGCAATTTTCGGTAACGGCCTGTAGTGGTGGCGGGATTCGGAAAATCCGCTGTGATAATCGCCAAGGACTGTGATACATCATCAATTGCTGCAAGCAAACAGCCTTTTTCGTCACAATCCAAACGCAGGATGGGAACAGGCTGGCTCTGTTTGGTCGATGGATGACTGCGCCACAACAGCCAGCCATCATCCGACACTGGATCGCGTTGCGCAATCACCTTGGCATCGGCACTTTCCAGCAAAAAACCTTCAAACGAGCGATCGCGCGCCAGCAGGGGCCAGAAATTGCCTCTGACATCGTCGCGGCCAGTACCCCAGCGAAACAGCGTGGGCAAGCGACTCAGTTCCGTATGATTACCATAAAGTAAAACCAATGCCTCAAGGATGGATGTTTTGCCTACGTTATTGCCACCGATGATTAGATTCAGGTGCTTCAAGTCGTTCAATTCAACGGTGCGCAAGCCGCGAAATGACTTTAATGCCAAGCGGAATAACATAAAATTGAAAATAGCAGCCGTGAGGACTAAGGCAATGGCAAATTTAACCACAGAATACACAGATTGAATACCAGCAGACCGCAGGCGCCGAAAGGATTGTCGGAGCTACTGTAATCACCCGATAGGGACTGCCACGGACGGCCGTCTGTCCAATATCGATTTAGCCTTTTTGGGTTTTTCGCAGTTAAAGCATCGTGCCCTGTTCGCGGACGATACGTTTAAAGACTTCCAGGAAGCGAAGGGTTAACTCACCTGGTTTACCATTGCCGATGGGACGCGCATCGACCTCCACGATGGGCACCACTTCGGCGGCGGTGCCGGTGAGAAACAACTCATCGCAAATCCAGGTGTCGTAGCGGGTCATATTGACTTCCCGCACGGGCACCTTGAGCTCGGCGGCAATTTCCAAGACGGCATCGCGGGTGATACCCTTTAGGGCACCTGCACTGGAGGGGGGGGTCAGCAAAACGCCCTTGTGTAAAGCGAAGATGTTGTCACCAGTGCATTCAGCAATGTAGCCTTGGTCATTGAGCATGATGGCTTCATGGTAACCCAGGTGCTGCGCTTCGGTTTTGGCCAAAATGTTGTTGAGATAATTAAGCGACTTGACGGTGGGTGGCAGTGCTGCCGGATTGATGCGACGGGTCGGCACGGTGATAATTTTCAGCCCTTGCTCATAAAATTCGGCTGGATATAACTGGATGGTATCCGCGATAATAATCAAGTTGGGCTGCTTACAGCTGTGGATGGACAACCCGAGTGAACCCTCACCGCGGGTTATAACCAGCCGGATATAGCCATTTTTGAGATTATTGGCCCGGCAGGTTGCACAGACTGCCTCAGCCAATTCTTTGCGGCTAATTGGCATTTTAAGCATGATTGCCTTGGCTGAATACTCCAAGCGCTCCAAGTGTTCCTCCAGTTTGAAAACGCAACCATCGTAGAGGCGGATTCCTTCGAAGACACCATCACCGTAAAGTAAGCCATGGTCAAAAACCGAGACTTTTGCATCCGCACGATCCACTAACGAGCCATTAAAGAAAATCTTCATATGGTTATTATAAAGGATTGTCGAAAATGCTTTGTCCAGCCTACTCTTCTGCTAAAACGGGAAGGATTTTAATCGCAGCCAGGTCATCCACTCCAAGCCCCAATGAGGCGGCGAAAGGGATAAAGGAGGGCAAGGGCGTCAACTCTGGGAATCCCTGCAAGCGGCGGCTAAAATTAAATCGGTCAACCATCATGCGGTCCATAGCCACCGCATCGGTACTCAACCAGAGCAAGGGTTCCGCACGGGTATATAGCGAGCGAAAGCGGGGGCCACCGATAAATTGATAACGCCAGAGCGGAGCCAGCGTGAAAACCATCCGCTCGCGCAGCTCCGGAATCGCGGCAATTTCGGCAATCGCTGCTGCCGCCGTAGAGGGATTTGCCAAAAAGCGACGGGCATTGGAGACATTCCACAGCGTGGCGTTGGCCAGGGCGCCATCGACACCGATAGCTGGATCGTGTGCAAAGACTGGCAAGTTAATCCAAAAATCGGTTTCAAACAACAACAGCGTGTTGAGGAAACTTTTGCGTGCATCGGCATCGTCGGCAAAAGCCTGATTGCGCCAATCGGCATGGGGGCGCATGGTCAGTGGCCTCAGTTCGCGTTCGGAAGGCAATGGGCTATCGTAATACCAATCGCTGTTAAACAACCCCCCCTGATCAAGCGCTCTGACTGGGAGTCCCTCAAAATCACTGCTACCGATGCTGATGGGTGGCACAAAGCCCACCTCGCGCAAATTGCGCCAACGGTAATCGACAATAACAATATTTTGCCGTTCGAATCCACGACGCTCAAGCGCGCTGCTCAACGCCCGCACCAGAGGGAGTGGCGTTGCCAAACCGGAACCGGTGCGGGTATCAACCTTAAGTCCTACCCGCCCCCGCTCTCCCGGGATCAAATTAAAACCGCTCTTCTTCTCATAAGTCGCCAACAAGGCTTCCACCGCAGCGTCGAGTTGGTTGGCGCTTACCGACTCCGACACCCGAGCCTGAAGGATCGTCCCTACCGGCAACCTTGTGGGAATGTGCTCCGTTGAAGCACTGGAAGGGAGCAAGCGGATGCACAAAAGCCCAACAATGCACACCGACAAACGAAACTTATCCAAGCACCTAAACCCTTGACAGCAAAATAACATTGGCGAAAGATAGACCCTTCTGAACAAAAATGGCAACTGCAACTCATCATTCTATTTCCCACTTTGCATGGCTTGCCTTCATCGCATTGTTTTTGAGCGCTTGTTCCTCACCGCAAGAGCGTTACGAGCAGGCTTTGCAGCAGGCAATTGAGCAGCGTATCCAAGGCAACACCGATGCCGCACTCCAGCGTTTGGAAAAGCTGGCGACGGAGAACCCGGACGATTTGCGGGTCTTGGTTGAAATGGCTCGCGCTTATGCCGATCAGGGCGATACGGCTACAGCCGCATTCTTTATGGCTGAAGCGGCGAGACAGAAACCGGACGATACTGAGCAATTGCTTGAAGCCTATCAGGCACAGCTTGCGGCTGGTGAACAAGTGCGTGCAACCGAGTTGGTTTTGTTGCTGGAAGAACTGGCACCCGAAGCGCTCGGCCCCGATGAGTGGTTGTTGGTTGGTGCTGCCCGTGCGGAACAAAACCGCGCCCGATCGGCGCTGGAAGCCTATCTGCGGGCAGTGCGTTTAAACAACGGTGAGGCCGACAGCGAAACTGCTTTGGAAATTGGGCGATTATTTATTCAAGTCGAAAACTATCCGCAGGCCGAGAGCTGGTTGCGTCGGGCAGTGGCAGACGAGATAACCGAGTTGCCGGCGCGTTTTTCCTTGATGGAAGTCTATTTCAACCAAGCGGCATGGGGTCAAGCTGAGCAGGAAATGGAAATATTGGATGAACGTTTTCCCGGTGCCATTGAAGGCAGTCAATGGGCAGAGGCCCGTGCGGAGCTTGAGCGCTGGCAGGCCGCACGCGCGGAAGCGGCACGGATTGCCGCTGAACAAATTGCCGCCATGCAGCTTGCGGGTGCTGAAGCAGAGGCGGAAGAAGTGACACCTGCCAGCGAAAGTGAGCCCGTGGCAGAAGCCCCAGTGGACGGTTCGCCCGCAACCGTCGCAAGCAGCGATGACGATGCAAGCGCAGCATCGTCATTGGCAACCGATAGCAGTGAGGCAGCAGTTACCACATCGCCACCATCCATCAAGCTTGCGGATGCCGAAGATAGCGCTGTAACCGATGTGGATGAAGAGACGGCCGCTTTGGAGCAGGATCCCCGCATCACCATTCAGCCAACCGACCCCCTCGATGGACTGGTCGTCACCTTTGATGGTGCCGGAGACGATTCTGTTGTGTTTGAAAGTGATTCCTCCGCTATTGCGCCCGCGCCAGCCTTAACCCTAACGCTGGCTGAACGGGCACAACTGGCCGCCGCCGATGGCAATACCGCAGATGCCATCCGTCTGTATTGGCGGGCACTGGGAGAAAACCCCGAAGACCCTGTCCTCTGGCAGCGCTTGTCGGATCTGTATTTGGTTGAAGGACAATTGCGCAATGCCGAGACCACCATACTCGAAGCCATTCGCCTGGCTCCGCAATCTATTGGCCTGACCTTGCAGCACCTGCGTATTCAACAGCGTCTGCTGGATCCGCAATCCTTTGTTCGTGCCGTTGAACGGGCAGCTGACCGTTTTCCCCGCAGTGCCGACATCGCCCTCTCGCTCGCACGCGCCTACGATCGCGTGCTCAACGACTCAGTCGCAGCTCAGCGTCAATACCGCCGCTTCATTGAACTGGATCCGGATCATCCCATGCGCGACGAGGCCGAGGCAGCCATCAGCCGGCTGTTTTAATTGATCTCATCTACCGCATAGCTGTGCCCATCATTACACAAAGGTGTATTGAAAACATTCGCGCCCAAGTCGATTTAGCGGAGGCGGCGGGCACCTACGTGCGCCTCAAGCGAGCGGGACGCAGCTGGAAGGGACTGAGTCCTTTTACCGATGAAAAAACCCCCTCCTTCTATGTCCATCCGGACAAGGGTTTCTATAAATGCTTCAGCACTGGCAAGGGTGGTGATTTATTCAACTTCATAATGGAGATGGAGCACCTCGAGTTTCCCGAGGCCATTGAATTCATTGCCCGACGCTTCAATATCGAGTTGGAATACGAGAGCGGTGGACCTGATCGCCAAACCCTTTCCTTGCGCAGACAGTTATTTGACCTCCACGACACCATCGCAGATTGGTTCCACCAACAGTTGCTGAATAACGCCGAAGCAGCGGCTGTCCGCAGTTATTGGACCGAGCAACGTGGATTCACGATTGAGGCGGCCAAACTGCATCAAATCGGCTACGCCCCCGCCGACCGGCAAAGTCTGCTGCGAGCAATTGATAAAAAGCGTTTTGCCGATGAAGTATTGGCGGAAAGCGGACTTTTCTTTGACAACCGCAATCGCAGCAATCCACTTGATTGGCTACCGCGTTTTCGCGGCAGGCTGATGATTCCGATTCGCGATTTACAAGGACGCGTGGTGGCTTTCACCGCACGCCAGCTGGAGCAGACTCCCGAGGACGACCCCGCGCGCGAAGCCAAATACGTCAACTCTCCCGAGACGCCGCTGTTTCACAAAAGCAAGTTGCTGTTTGGACTTCACCATGCGCGTGCACATTTGGAAGAACCGCCACGCTTCATTCTGGTGGAAGGTCAGCTGGATGCCATCCGCTGTTGGGAATGCGGGGTCAAAACTGCTGTGGCTCCACAGGGAACGGCTTTGACAGAGGAACAACTGGGTCTACTGCGACGCTACGATCCGCAAGTGGTGGAAATCCTGCTGGATGGTGACAAGGCCGGACGAGCTGCGGCGCTGCGTGCGATTCCCCTCGCTTTTAAAGTTGGTGTAGAGCTGTCTTTCCTGCCCCTACCCGACAAGGTGGATCCCGACAGCCTTTTGCGCGAACAGGGGAAACAAGCTCTGGAAACATTGCGCAGCAAGGCGCGCAAACCGCTGGAGCTATTGATCGAGCACCACCTGCCCCAGCCCAGCAGTGCCAGCGCACACGAGAAAGCCCGCTGCATGCAGGTGGTTTACGAGCACCTGGCGCTATTGCCATCGGAGATCCTGCGCGAGGACATGTTGCAGACCGCTGCCCGACTGGCACGAGTCGATAGCAACGCAGCTCAAACTGACTTCCGACACTGGTTGCGTCGTCGTCAACAGCGAACACCCACCAGCCCAAATGCCACCCCCACCGAAGCTGACGGCAACCGTCCGGCGCAAGTGCAACGCTTGACAAACGCGCAAAGTGAGTTACTTTATCTTCTTTTGCAATTCCCACATTTCGCCGTTAAAGTGTCGCAAGTAGTTGATGATGAATGGATTGATAATACTAATCCGGAGGGCCGTTTATTGATACGGCTACTGGCCGATGCCCGTGAAGGTCTCTACGCCAAAGCGGATGATATACATATACTTCTGGAATCCCCGGAGGACAATGCCGTGTGTGCGGACTTGCAAAGCCGTGACTTGTTAATTGAAGAGCCCGCCACCAGCCTGTTGGAATGCATCACCCGCATCCACCGCAAGCACGTTAAAAAAGCACTGGACCGAGTCAACCAACGCATCCTGAATGCCGATCGCAAAAACGGTGAAGACTTAATGTTGATGCGCGACCGCAAAAAACTTTACAACCAAATGAATCTCCAAATCCAATTGGATATAGCCTGATTTTCTTATGGCCGTCAAAAAAACCAAAACAACAAAAAGTGTTAAGAAAACTGCAACTAAAGCGGTAAAAAAAGCCGCTGCCAGCAAAGCCGCTGCGACCAAAGGCGTGAATAAAAAGCTGGTAACCGAAAAGAAAGCGGCTAAATCCATTGCCCGCAGTCGCAAAGCCGTCAACAGCGAGGCGGCTGATCCAATCCTGCGCTTAAGTCCCAAGGCCCAGGAAAAACTCAACGACCGCATCCGCGGACTCATCCGCATGTCCAAGGAGCAGGGTTTTCTGACTTATAAGGACATCAATAAAGCCTTGCCTGAAAGCGTGAATAACGCTGACGAAATTGAAAATGTCATCGCTATCCTGCAAAATCTTGAGATTGAGATTCTCGACAGCGAGCAGGATGTCGAATCCTATAAGGCCCGACTTGAAGAGACCGAGGAGAAGGAAGTGCGCACCAGCCAAAACGACATCCTCGACGATCCGGTACGCATGTATCTTAAGCAGATGGGCCAGGTTGCGCTGCTCACCCGCGAAGAGGAGGTAGCCATCTCGAAGCGCATTGAGGAAGCTGAGGCGCGGGCACAAAATGCACTGTTTTCTGTTTCACTCACGGCAGCGTTTCAAAATGATATCGTCCGCAAGTTGTTAACACGCGAAGAGCGCTTTGATCGCGTGGTATTGGACAAAAAAATCGACAGTCGCGAAGCTTACTTCAAATCGCTGCCTGATTTGATCAAGGAGTCGGAGAAATTAACCGAGCGCATTGAATCGGCTTGGGTGGATGCTGAAACACAAAGCAATCCCAGCTTGGCAAAGCGCTCCATGACGCGGATGCGAAAATATGAGAGTGAGTTACATCAGGTGCTTCGCAAGTATTGCCTCAAGCTGAAAATCTTTGAGGATTTTGTGCGCGAACTGGCGCCGATAGGACGTGAACTGGGTGAGTTATTTGAAGACCTGGAGATGGCCGATAAGGTAACCCTGCGCCGCCATCGCAAGGTTGATGTCAAAGCCGTTGAAAAACGCCTGGCGGAAATCCGCGCTGAATACCGCATGCCAGCGGAAGATTTGCACAAGCTCATTATCGAAGTGCGCGGCGGCATGCGGGATGCGCACAAGGCGAAAACAGAGATGGTGGAAGCCAATTTGCGACTCGTCATCTCCATCGCCAAAAAATACACCAACCGCGGGCTCTCCTTCCTCGATTTAATCCAGGAAGGCAACATGGGACTGATGAAAGCTGTGGAGAAGTTTGAATATCGCCGCGGTTACAAATTCTCGACCTATGCCACATGGTGGATTCGTCAGGCGATTACCCGCTCGATCGCCGATCAGGCGCGCACGATCCGCATCCCGGTGCACATGATCGAGACCCTCAACAAAGTCATGCAGGTGCAAAAGCAGCTGTTGCAAGAGCTGGGGCACGAACCAACTGCCGAAGAGGTTGCCGATGAGATGAAGCTGCCGGTTGACCGCGTGCAACAAATCATGAAGATGGCGCAACAGCCCATCAGCCTGCAAAGTCCGGTCGGCGATAGCGATGATACCAACTTTGGTGACTTCATCGAAGATAAAGGAGCGGAAAACCCCTACGATATGACCGCCTACAGCTTATTGCGGGAAAAAATCACCGATGTTTTGGATAGCTTGACTGAGCGTGAACGCAAAGTGCTATCACTCCGATTCGGACTTCAGGATGGCTATTCGCGCACACTGGAGGAAGTCGGACGCCAATTCAAAGTCACCCGTGAGCGCATTCGTCAAATCGAGGCCAAAGCGCTGCGCAAGATGCGCCATCCCACCCGTATCCGCCAATTACATGGTTTCTTCGAGGCGGAGGCCAATCTGGAAAACCCAGGCATGGATAG
>SKFT01000133.1 GCA_007117865.1 Puniceicoccaceae bacterium
CAACAACAACCGCTCATGCACCGTCATGCTATAACAATGATAATACGCCTCCCCCTGTATAAATATTCGCTTCATAGAAATACTAACATACCAGGTTTATAGTAGTGGTGTCAAGAGGGGAAGTCGAGGATGGGGGAATTTGCTTGGCTTGGGGGTGGGGGTGGTTATCGATAGGGGTATGATGTTGGCGGATGGTTTATTCAATAGTGGGGGTGCGGAGGTGGTGGCGCGGCTGCATGCTTTCTTTAGTGGCCATGTACAGGGTGTGGGGTTTCGTTGGCAGGCGACCCAGGTGGCCAAGGGATATTGTGTAAGCGGCTGGGTGAAAAATTTACCGGATGGTCGTGTTGAGCTTTTGGCGGAGGGGGAATCGAGTGAGGTGAAGGCATTTTATGCCGCTGTCTCTGAAGCGATGGCAAGTTATATTCGCGAGTCTACGCACAAGCTTGAAAAATCAACACGCTCGTGTCAGGGTTTTCATATTGTTAGCTGATATTTCGTTATTTTTTCTATTCTTGCTATGACAAGCCCTGCGATTCGCATTAAAAATTTGACCAAGGATTTTGCCACCGGTATCCGACGCACCAAGTTGCGGGCGGTGGATGCCCTTAATCTGGAAATTGGCCACAATGAGGTTTTTGGTCTGTTGGGTCCAAATGGCTCCGGCAAAAGCACAACCATCAAAATTATTTTGGGTTTGTTGGCTCCCTCGGCAGGGACGGTTGAGGTTTATGGTGAGTCGGCGGTCAAGGTGGCGGCGCGGCATTCGGTGGGGTTTTTGCCCGAAGCGCCTTATTTTTATCGTTACTTATCCGGACGCGAACTGGTGCGGTTCTATGCCAAGGTGTGTGGAGTCGCTCCGTCTGAGCGGGAAGAGCGGGTGCAGTCGGTGATTGATTTGGTGGGCATGGCGGAGGCTGCGCATAGGCGGGTTGGGACATACTCGAAGGGGATGTTGCAGCGAATCGGTTTGGCGCAGGCCCTGGTGCATAATCCCCGTCTTGTGATTTTGGATGAGCCTACGGCCGGGGTGGATCCGCTGGGGGCGGCGGCAATAGCAGAGATTATTCGAACACTTAAGGAGCGCGGCAAAACGGTGTTGTTGTCCTCGCACTTGCTGGCTCAAATCGAGGGTATGTGTGATCGCGTTGCGATTCTTCACAGAGGGCGCTTGATTGAGTCGGGGACGATGGAGACCTTGACTGCGGAAGCCGGATTGGAGAGTCTGGTAGTGGATCGATTGACGGATAGTGTGCGGGCAGAGGTGGAGGCGGTCCTGCAGCGACATGGTAAAAGCCTGCGGCGGACAGAGGTGCCGCGTCGATCGCTGGATGAATTGTTTGTGCGTTCTGTGCGCGAACGCGAATCGGAGCGTCTTAAATGCGGGCAAGAATTGTCAAACAGGGGAGGGGACAAATGAATGTGTTGGCTATGTCTGGACGGGTGACAACGATAGCCCGGAATACTTTTTTGGAGGCGGTGCGCCAGCGTTTTTTCAATTCCATTCTAACACTTGCGCTGGCAATGCTGTTGGGCGCACATTTTTTCCAGCAGTTTAACTTTGGTGCCAGCGAGTTGAAATTTATCGCTGACTTTGGTTTTGGCGCCATTTTCTTTTTTGGTGCCATATTGGCGATCACCGCTATGACCCAGTTGTTTTTTAGTGAGATGGAGAACCGAACCGCGCTTACCCTTTTGGCCAAGCCGGTTTACCGTCTGGAGTTTTTGCTGGGCAAGTTTTTTGGCGCGCAGCTGTTGATGGCGGTTTTTTGTTTGGTCTTAAGCCTTGTGTTGATGGCTGTGATGTATGTTCGGGAAAGCGCGCTGATAGAGCGTTTCCCGGATAGCTTCGCGGATGGTCGTGTGGTGCAGTATTGGGATTGTTTGCTATTTGGATTTATCCAGTGGATCAAGTTCGGCATTCTGTCGGCAATTGCATTGGTCATCGCGAGTTTTTCGAATACCAATCTTTACACTGTGATTGTATCGTTTTTTGTGTTGGTGATTTGTCAGCTGCAATACATAGCGCAGGATGCGTATGGCGAGATCGTCAATCCGCTAGGTCGATTCGCGGTCTGGCTTGCCAGTTTGTTGTTTCCCAATTTTCAGGTATTCAACGTGGGTGAGCGGATGTTTGTCTCGGTGGTGGAAGAACCGCTGGGTGCGATGATTTTGCTGGGTATTGTTTTGTACGGCGTTGCCTACACGGCGTTTTTTTTGTTGTTGGCATTATTGCATTTTCGCAATCGCGAGATTTGAGCGCATGGACGAAGCGGGATTCAGGCGATGAAAGACGGTTGGCAGCAATACTTTTGGATGCGCGCGGGTCGGATTGGCTTGACCCTGGCCTTGCTGGTGGTGGCGGGGCTGCTGTTGCGTCCGCTTGAACGGCCACTTTGGCAGGCGGTCAAGGCGGGTCAGCCAGAGTTAAACCTTGCCGAGCTGGAAGGTGCCCTGGGGCAGGGGATATTGGTTGGTGTGCTGGGGGGATTTCGCGCGATCGTCGCCGACTTCCTGTGGATACAGACCAATCATTACTGGCAGCAGCGCAATCGTCCAAAGACGGAAACGATGATACAAATTGTGACGCGGCTGGATCCGCGGCCGGATTTTTTCTGGTTTAATGGTGCCCGAATGTTGGCTTATGACATCCCCAACTGGCGCATCCGCGAGTTGGGTGGATACGATGTGGTTCCGCAGTCGGTGCAGGATCAAATTGATTACGAGCAAGCCATGCGCGGCATTGCGCTGTTGGAAGAGGCCCGCAGTTTTCATCCGCATAACCCGCGTTTTGTGCTTGAGATTGCACAAATCCACAACTTCCGGCTCAAGGATACCGAAACGGCGGCAGAATGGTTTTTCCAGGCGTCGCAGATGCCTGGAGCGCCACATTTTGCGGCGCGTATTTATGCCGAACTACTGCGCCGTCTGGACCGTCCCATGGAGGCCTATGAATTTTTGCGCAAACACCATCAAAGCTTACCCAAGCAGGCAGACCCGATGGCGGAAATTGTGTTGGAGCGGATCCGCGACTTGGAGGAGGAATTGCGGATTCCGTTGCCGCGGCGTTATTTCCCCGGGCGATGAGGATGAACGGGGACGCGCGCCCCTAACCGTTATTAACACATGGGCGAAGCATTAAACAAAAGCCAACCTGCGTTGCGGGTAGTTCCCGATGGCTTGCAGGAGCCGATCGATCAATTCCTGGGTTGGTTGTCGCTGGAGCGCGGGTTGGCGGAAAACACTTTGGAGGCCTATGGCAATGATTTGCTGCAGTGCGCTGAGGCTTTAATGGTGATGGGGGAAGAGGATTGGCGTAGTGTGTCCGGCGATGCAATCCGTCGGTGGATGGGTTCCCTGAGTGAGCGCGGTTTTGCGGTTCCCAGCCTAGCCCGTAAATTGAGTGCTGTGCGCATGCTGTCGCGATACATGGTTAGGGAGGGCTTGCGCGAAGATGATTTCAGCGAGCAAGTGATAAGACCGCAGTATCGGCGCGATTTACCGGAGGTTTTGAGTCGGCAGGAGGTCGAGGCCTTATTGCGGAGTGTGCCGCGGAATGATCCGCAGGGTTTGCGGGACTATGCGATGATTGAGCTTTTCTACAGCAGTGGACTGCGGGTCTCGGAGTTGTGTGGCTTGCTGTTGCAGTCGGTGCGTCTGGACGAAGCTTACTTGCGGGTGCACGGCAAGGGCTCAAAAGAGCGGGTGGTGCCAATAGGAAGCAAGGCGGTAGCGGCTTTGGAGGCTTATTTGACGGGAGGGCGTCCGGCGATGATTAAGGTCAAGACGGGTGCGGCGCTTTTTCTAAGTCGCCTGGGTCGACCGATCTCGCGCAAGACGATTTGGGTATTGTTGCGGCGCTATGCGCAGATGGCCGGTATTCGCAAGCCGGTCAAACCACATGGATTAAGGCATTCTTTTGCCACCCACTTGTTGGAAGGGGGCGCCGACTTGCGGGTGATACAGGAGATGTTGGGGCATGCCTCAATTGCTACCACACAGATATATACGGCGGTTGAGGTGGAACGCCTGTTGGATGAACATGCATTGCATCATCCGCGCAATCGTGCGGAAGGATAGGGGAAACCCGACGAATTCGCGGACGTAAAGAGTGGCAATGCGGACTTATATGCCATCGAGCCACCATAACCTTACATATTATTAAAAAAGTTATTAGCCCTATTAGTTGAATGAAACTTGCCAAACAGAGAATTGTTTATGCAATATCCAAGACTTTTGATTCGATTGAAAACGAACTATTCATGAACAAGCGTTTACTCACCAAGGTCTCGTTGATATTAATGCTATCCGGCCATTGGCTGGTTGCGGCAAATGAAGCTGCCAGCCCTGCGCCCGATGGTCATACGCATGAGCCTATCGCCTGGGTTTTGCGCGGACTGGAAAATAATTTCGGGTTGAGGATCGACCGTTCGGCCTTGCTGACCTCGCAGGATCGGGTGGAGGTAACGCTGGGCGAATTTGTCACCCGTTTTGTTTCGCAAGCGCGCTTTTCGCGTTCCGAGCGTCGGCAGAACCGCTTGGAATTTAATCAAAGCGGACAAGTTGCCGATATTTTTGACGAAGATGTATTACAGCTGCGGGTGGGTTTGGAGCAACAATTCACCTCCGGTGCGCGCGCCAGCATATCGAACGTTAGTTCGCGGACCGTCAATCCGACGACGCGCCGTGGTTTGGAGCTCAGTCAAGCCGGCGGTGGGATTACGATCCAGGGGCCGGCATTTTCGCCTGAGTATCAAAGCATAACGGTGTTGAACGTAGCCCAACCCTTGCTACAGGGCCGCGGTTCCCGCGCGACACTCGCAGAAAACCGCTTGGCGCGCATCGGTGTCGATGAGGCTGCACTGCGGGTGCGGGCATCGGCGGAGCGCTTAATAGGGCAAATTTTGGTGACCTATGCGGAAGTGGTTTTTGCCAGAGAGAACCTGAAAGTGAAGGAAGATGCGGTGAGATTGGCTGAGAATTTGGTCGGCGAAAACCGCCGTCGGGTTGAAGAGGGCATGATGTCACCAATTGACGTGACCCAGGCGCAAGCGCGGCGGGCGGAGGCAATGGAGGAAGTCGTTTCTGCGCGGGTATTTTTGCTCGAGCGCATCAATCGCCTGTTGGGACTGACCCAGCGCAATTTTGACAGCAGCGAGTCGGTCAATATCACTGGTTCCGTTGATCATTTGATACCTGGCGTGGATGCGGATGGAGTTGAGGTTGCCCGTTATGCGCTGATGACGAATCCCGCGTTTTTGGCGATATTGAAGCGGGCGGAAGTGGAGGATGTGCGACTGGCCTTTGCCCGCGATCAGGTTCTCCCCCGACTCGACCTCGAGGGTAGCCTTGGTTTGAATGGCTTGGGCGGCAACTTTAGGGATTCCTTTTCAGATTACGGCACCGACAACCGCAATCCTGACTGGAGTGTGGGGTTGACCTTCTCCGTGCCGCTTGACCGCAAAGCAGAGCGGGCGCAGGTGCGCATTGCCAATCGCGCCAAAGAGCAGGCCCTTATGGAGATCAAGCAAGCGGAAATCCAATTGCTGGTTGAGTTGGAGAATGCCCTACAGGAATATCGTGCAACACTTGAGCGGATTGAGTTCGTTAAGGAGTCGGTGCGCTTGGCCGAAGAGGGCTTGCGCTCGGAAGAGCGTCGCCTGGCTTCCGGTGTTACCACCAGTTACAACGTATTAAATCAGCAACGTGACTTGAGCTTTGCCCGCACGCGCGCGCTGGCGGCTAATGTGGAAAGCTTCAGCGCGTTGGTGCAACTGTATCTGATAAAGGGCACCCTGAGTCAAATGCTCAATCTTGAACTCAACACTGGACGGCAAGTTGCTCTTGCCCAATAAATTTATGAAAACCGGACCTCTTTTTGTCTTTATTCCAGCCCTTGTTTTTGCCTCCGGAGTTTTGGCGGCCTCGCCGGTTTTTCAGGGGCTGGTGCAGCCATTTCGGGAAGTTAATTTGTCCAGTACGGTGCAAACCTTTATCACCGACATGCACGTGCGCGAGGGCGCGGTGGTAGAGCGTGATGATTTGCTGGTTGAGCTGTATGCGCGCTCGGAGGAGCTGGAGTTGGAGCGGATTCGCTTTGCAGTGGAGCGGCGGGAGTTTGAGAACCGCGGCGCGCAAAACTTATTTGCCGAGCAATTGATCAGCGAAGACGAAGCGATGGAGAAAGCAATTGAATTGCGCCTGTCGCAATTGCAATACGATATTGTTGCCGAGCGCCTGCGTTTGCGTTCCTTGCGGGCACCGATTTCCGGGGTAGTGGTTGAGCGCCTTTATGAGGTAGGAGAGATGGTTGCCGTTGGCGAGCCTATTCTGCGGTTAGTGGATATTGCAACTGTCTATGTCAGTGTTTATATGACGGTTGAGGAGGCCCGGAACTTTGCTGCCGGAACTATGGTCAACCTTGCTTTTCCCGAGCTCGGAACGAACGATACCCTGTTGATTGGCAAGGTGGACTTTGTGGATCCGCGCGTGGATCCGGCTAGTGGACTTTTACAAATTCGCATACTGGCGGAAAATCCGGAGCGCACCGTCAAGCCCGGCTTGCGGGCTCGCGTAACGCTTGCCGATTAAACCCCAGCAGCCCAAGTCCAGACATGTCATTTAAAGCATCAATTCCCTTGGATCGTTCCCACCTGGAAGCCCTGCAGCGCTTACGTCAATTTGCTGGCGGACCGCCGGCATTCTGGGGTCAGTTCACCGAGTTGGCGCTGGCCTTGACGGGGGCACAGCAAGCGCGTTGCGTAGTGCAGCTCAACGGAGCCTGGAGTTTGCTGGCATCGGCACCCTCCAGTGGGGTCAACCCGCGGGCCTTCCTGCAAAAATCCTTGGCCGAAAATGCGCAAAGAGCGATTGCGGAAAACGGCTCGGTAGTGGTGCCAGCCGAGTTTGAGGAAGGAGCCCAGCATCTGTTACAGGTTTTGCATGGCGGGGAAAGCGCCGCGCAGTGTTTGCTGGAGTTGCGCTTTGCGCCTTCGCAGCGCGAGCGTGCCGATCCGAAGTTTTGGGCTGAGCTGTTGCCGTTTTTGGCAGACACACCAGGCATTTATCAAAACAACCTCAAAGCTGCGCGGGCACGATTTGAAGCGGCCCGCATGCAGGAGGCGCTCGATGTGTTGGCGATTGTCAACCAGCAGCCCAAGTTCTCGCCCGCCAGCATGGCGCTGGTCAATGAGCTGAGCAGTCGTTTCAGGGCCGAACGGGTTTGTTTGGGCTGGGTTAAGACACCGTATGTGCGGGTTGTTGCGCTGAGTGGAACGGAGAAATTTGAGCGCAAGATGCAGATTTTGCAAACGCTGGAAGCAGCAATGGAGGAATGCCGCGATCAGGACGAAGAGCTGTTGTGGCCAGCGCCCGCCGGTAGTCAGGCGATATACCATGACCACGAAGCCTATTCTCGCGACTCCGGTTCGGATTGCCTGATTTCGGTACCTTTATGTTGTCAGGGGGAAAGCGTGGGCGTTTTGACGCTGGAGCGCGAGAAGGAGCCATTCACGCAGGAAGACGCGTGGGGGCTACGGGTGATTGCCGATCAGGTGGCGCCCCGGCTTAAAGACCTGCGGTTTCAATCGCGTTGGTTTGGGGCCCGCTGGGCCAGCAGTTGGCGTCAGGGCCTCGCCAAATTGTTGTCACCGCGCCACACCTGGTTGAAGGCCGGCGCGATTGTGGGTTGCATAGCCTTGTTATTCTGTTTGTTGGTGCCCTTGCCCTATCGGGTGTCGTCCACTTTTGTGCTGCGTCCGGAGAGTTTGGTGCACATGCCGGCGCCGTTTGAGGGATTTATCGCCTCGACTAACGTGCGTCCTGGCGATTTCGTTGAAGCCAATCAGGTATTGGTCTCTTTGGATGACCGCGACCTGATGTTGGAGAAAGCGGAAACGATGGGGGAAATCCGTCGCTTCCAAGCGCAGGCCGAGTTGGCGGAAGCCAATCGCGACCTGGCGGAATTTCGCATTTCGCAAGCGCGATTGCGTCAGGCCGAGGCGCGCTTGGAGTTGATTGATCACCGCTTGTCTCGCTCCGACATTCGCGCTCCTTTTGCTGGTGTTGTGGTCCAAGGTGACCTGCGCGAGCGCATCGGTGCACCGGTGCAACAGGGGGAGGTGTTGGTGCAGTTGTCGGAGCTGGAGGGGCTTTATCTGCAAATTCGGGTGCCTGAGCGGGATATCGATTTGGTTGGCGACAACCGCACCGGAGCGGTGGTGTTTGCCAGTCGTCCAGACCTACAGTTCCCATTTGAGATTCGCTCGATTTCACCCGCTGCACGGATTGCCGACGAGGGCAACATTTTTGCCGTTCGCGCCGCCCTGGTGGAGACGGCGGAGTGGATGACTCCGGGTATGACGGGGGTTGCTAAAATTGACAGCGGTAAACGCACCTTGGCGTGGCGGGCAACACATCGCATTGTCGACTTCATTCGCATGCGTATCTGGTTCTAAGTCAAAGCAGAATGGAGCGTAAACTTTTCAGTGAATCCTGGCACCGTGTGGCCGCGCAAAAGATCCGTTTGCGTCCCTCGGTGCGCGTGCGCAAGCAATTTTTTCGTGGACAATTGTGGCATGTTGCCAACGATTTGTATGGCGACCAGTATTTCCGGTTTCGTCCTGAAGCTTGGGATTTCATTGCCCGACTGGATGGCACCCAAACCGTGGAAGAGGTTTGGCAGCAGTGTCTCGACCGCAATGGCGATAAGGCTCCCGGGCAAACCGAGGCAATACAAATCCTCTCCAGTCTTTATCAGAGCAACCTTATTGTTTCCGACTTCCCGGCTGACGTAGCGCAGTTATTTGAGCGGCAGAAAAAGCGCCATGCGCGCGAGTGGAAGGCGCGGATTTTCGGCATCTTCTTTTTGCGCATCCCGCTTTTTGATCCGGATGCCTTCCTGACGCGCACGATGCCCCTGCTGAGGCCACTTTTCTCCGTTCCAGGATTGATCCTGTGGTTGTTGCTGGTGGGTTCGGCGATCGGCGTTATTATATCCAACTGGGAGCAGTTGTTTGGTGCCCGCCAAGGAGTTTTGGACCCGGCCAACCTACCACTGTTGTTGCTGGCTTTTGTATTGGCTAAACTGATACACGAGTTTGGACACGGTTACGCGGTCAAGCGTTTTGGTGGGGAGGTGCACGTGATGGGTATTACCTTCCTGGTGTTCACGCCTATTCCCTATGTCGATGCCACAGCAGCATGGGCCTTTCGGGAGCGGTGGAAACGGGTATTCGTGGGGGCCAGCGGAATGTTGGTCGAGTTGATAGTCGCCGCGGTCGCGACCTTTATTTGGGCATCGACCGGACCCGGTTTGCTGAATGCCTGGTGTTACAACCTGATGGTCGTGGCATCGGTATCGACGATATTGTTCAATATCAATCCGCTGTTGAAATTCGACGGCTACTATATTCTCTCGGACCTCACTGATACGCCCAACCTGCAACCGCGCGGACTCAAGCAACTGGGTCATTGGGTGGAGCGCTATGCCTTTGGCGGCAAGCATTCGCAGAGTCCTGCCACCGGTCGTCTGGACTCCATTTGGCTGGGATCCTTTGGTGTCGCCAGTTGGTTGTTCCGGCTCTACATCACCTACGTCATTATCATGTTTGTTGCCGACCGCTATTTGGGGTTGGGCTTTCTTGCGGCGGTGTTGACGGTAATAGGCTTGTTTGTGATCCCGCTGCACAAGGGGATAAAATTTTTGTTTACCGAGCCGCGAATTGAGCGCGTGCGCACGCGGGCCTATGCGGTGACTGCGGCAACGCTGGTTGGCTTATTCATCCTCTTGGCGGTGATTCCGGCGCCTCGTTATTTCCGCGCCCCCGGGGTATTGTTTGCCGAGCAGGCAACCTTCCTGACGGTACGCGGAAGTGGCATGGTTTCCTCGCGCGACGTGATTGGGCATACGGTCGAGTTGGGACAGCCGCTGATACGGCTTTACAATCCCGAACTGGAGATGAGGCGCAAGCGACTGGAAGCCGAGGCCGACGAGCTATTGATGATGGAGCGCGTGCAGTTGGCGCGTGCGGGAATTGGTGCTGAGGTGATTCGCCAGCGGCGGGCCGCGCTGGATTTGCGTATCGCCGAGTTGCAGGAAGAAGAGGCGGCAATGGAGTTGCGCGCCCCTATTGCCGGAGCATATGCATCGATACAGCCAGCGGAACATTACCAGCGATGGCTGACGCGGGGTGAAACCATCGGCGAGATCGTGCCCGATGGGGATTGGCGCTTTTACGCCATCGTCCCGCAAAAGCATGCCAACCTGTTGTTTGATCAGGTATTGCGCCATGCCACTATCCGCTTCCCCGGATCGGCGGCGCAGGTGGTGGAGCCGAGGCGCTGGTTGATTGTTCCGGGTCAGCAGGAATACCTGCCCAGTCCGGCCCTGGGTTGGCGCGCGGGTGGTCCGGTTCAGATCCGTGATGACGATGCTGATGGAGTGCGCACGGTGGAGCCCTTTTTCCTAGTAGTTTTGCAGGTGCCGGATGGCGACGGTGTTTTGCATCACAGCCGGGTGGGGATTGCCCGTTTTCGCGTAGACAATGAGCCCTATGCCTTTCAGTGGTATCGGGTCTTGCGCCAAGCGGTGCAAAAGCGCTTTATGCTATAGGGATTATGGCGAACTCAGGAGCAGGAACGGACAGTGTGCCGACAAAGCCGACCCGCGGCTTTTTGCCACCGCGCCGCGAAGCCTTGCGCACAGAGATTCGGGCGGTGGAGCCGGTGCCATCCGGATTGGATGGGCTTTATCACGACAGTGTTGGTGCCTGGAAGTCACGCCGCTCCAGAAGTCAATTATTATGGCAAAAAGCGCTCGAATTGGAAGTGGCATGTCGAGAGTGCGAAACCTGGCACGAGCGCGAATTCAAGCAAGCATTGCGCAGTCACCGGGAAAGCATCAAACGACTGGGCGATCGATGGGCCGAGGGCGTTGAGGCGGCGATGCCATGTCTCGTCGAAGCGGCACGGCGGACGCTCCGTCTGAGTGCTTATCCGACCCAGATAATGGGAGCGCTGGCGATTAGCCAAGGCTCGCTGGTGGAGATGGCGACCGGGGAGGGCAAGACTTTGACGATTGCACTGGCCGCTGCCGCTGCGGGCTGGTCGGGCAAGCCTTGCCATGTGATTACCGCCAACGATTACCTCGCCCAGCGCGATGCCAGTGAGTATGCGCGTTTTTACGAACTTTGTGGGTTAAAAGTGGCATCCGTGCAGGCTGACATGAAGCCTGATGAGCGACTCGAAACCTATCGGGCTGAAGTGGTTTACTGCACCGGTAAGGAACTGGTGGCGGATTACTTGCGTGACCAGATTGCACTGGGTCCATACGCGGATGCCTATCGCCGGGCGATGGTATTTTTGTTGGGGCGCAATTACAATGCCCAGGGCTCGGTCTTGCGCGGACTGCACACGGCGATTGTTGACGAGGTGGATAATCAGCTGATTGATGAAGCTGCGACACCCTTGATTATCAGTCGCCAAACGGAAAACGAAGCGATGAAGACTGCCTGTATCGCAGCCGACCGTTGTGCCGCCGGCTTGCTTCCCGGTGAACATTATGCGGTAGACGAACGGCACAAGGAAATTACCATTAACGACGCGGGCCGCGAATTGATCCGGCAGTGGTGTGAGGATAAAACCGGCTTGCTCAAAGCCCGCGACTGGGTGACCGATCTGGTGCAGCAATCGCTGCAGGCAAGGCACTTTTTCTTGCGCGACAAACAATACGTGATGATGGAGGGCAAGGTAGTGATTGTTGACGAGTTTACCGGACGTCTGATGCCGGGTCGCAGTTGGCGGCTGGGATTGCATCAGGCTGTCGAAGCCAAAGAGGAAGCCGACGTGTCCGAGCCGTCGGAGACGCTGGCACGGTTGAGTTTCCAGAACTTTTACCGCTATTTCAA
>SKFT01000040.1 GCA_007117865.1 Puniceicoccaceae bacterium
GGCTCGAAATGGACGTCGGAGGCTTTATCTTTAATCGCCTGCTGCAACACCAGGTTAACAAAGCGAATAATCGGCGTCTGATTGGCAAGATTGGTAAGATCCGTATCGCTCAGTTCCTCCCCATCTGCAGCGAAATCCTCACCTAATTCACCCAGAATACTGTCAATCGAAGAATCTTCTTCTCCATAAGTGGCATCTATAATTGGATCAATTAATTCCGGATCACAAACGACCAATCGAATATCCTTATTAAGAGAAAAGGTAAGATCGTCAACAATGTTTGGGTTAAATGGATCTTTGGCCAACAAGTCGATGCTTGTTTCGTCCACACTAACCGGCGCCACCATGTACATGCGCGCGACCGAGCGCTTAATCGACTGGGCCAGCGACTCCTCAATCACTTTGGGCGGCGATTCCATGTACTCATAGCCAAGGTAATCCGCCACGGCCTCCAACATGGTCGAACGCTCTATCACGCCGGAATCCACAACCACGGAGGCAAGATCCTTGCCAGTGTGGATGTGGGTTTCATTCAGCTCATCCAGTTGCTCCTTCGAGAGGAATTCACCGTCGCGCAGTATTTCGTAAATGGTATCGTTATGATCTTCGAACATCGGGGACTTTAACTATGGGTTATTGGCATCATGCATCAAACTTTTCACCGCTGGCAATCAATTTTTCCCTAATTTCATCAGCTGACTGGGCTTTTGAAAGAACTTCATTACCTGAAATCAAACCGCGGTTGTATAGACTCATCAGATAAGCGTCCAGCGTAATCATTCCCTGGCCAGCACCGGTTTGAATATCGGATGTTATGCGAAATGTTTTATTTTCACGTATCAACTGCGCAATGGAGGTGGTGGTTACCATGATCTCAAAAGCAGCTACCCGGCCATTCGACTTGTCTTTGCGACGACACAACACCTGAGAGATTACCGCAACAATCGAGGACGCCAGTTGCGTGCGAATTTGCTCTTTCATAGTCGCCGGAAAGGCATCCACTATGCGGTCAACCGTTCGCGCGGCACCGGTGGTGTGCAATGTGGCAAAAACCAAATGCCCAGTTTCAGCAGCACTGATAGCCGCCTCTATCGTCTCCAAATCACGCATCTCGCCCACCAGAATAACATCGGGATCCTGGCGTAACGCACCGCGAATAGCGGCGGCAAAGTCCGGGGTATCAATACCGACTTCCCGCTGTGTAACCACACAGTTACGATGGCTGTGATAATACTCAATTGGGTCTTCAATAGTGATAATATGACCATCGCGGTGACGGTTAATCCAATCAACCATCGAGGCCAGGGTAGTGGATTTACCCGACCCGGTAGGACCCGTCACCAAAATCAGGCCGCGCGGTCGCGTCAATAATTCCTTGATACGCTCCGGAAGCCCAATCTCCGCTAAACTGAGTAGATCGTTGGAAATCTGCCTTAGCACCACACCAAAGTTCCCCCGCGCCTTAAGGGCGCTGACTCGAAATCGGGCTTTACCCGAAAAATCAAAACCAAAATCCGCACCCCCTTTGGTCTTTATTTGCTGCAAATGATTATCCGAGGTGATCGATTTAACGAGCTCCTCGGTGTCCTGCGGACCTAAAACAGGCCCCTCAACAGGGGTCATCACTCCGCCAATTCGCAGAGTCGGTGGCTGCCCCACTTGCAGATGCAAATCAGATGCAGACTGCTCGACAACCAATTCGAGCAGATCGTTCATTTCATAACTCATAACCAATAGGGAAATGAAATTAGAGGGCGTCAGCAACCGTGGCGTGTAAGACCTCTTCCGGCGTCGTCACACCGGCCAGAATCTTGCGAATGCCGTCCTCACGCATCGTGCGCATCCCCATCTCGCGAGCCTTAGCACGAATGGCCACCAGACTGGCGTCTTCATAAACCATTTGCGATAATTCTTCGTTCATGGTAAACATTTCAAAAATCCCTACCCGACCACGGAAGCCAGTGCCACTGCACTTGGCACAGCCACCACCTTTCATAAATGTCGCCTCAGCTACTTGATCAGGACGGATGCCGACGGAGTTCAATAAGCGCTCATCCGGCTCATAGGGCTCGCGACAATTGGGACAAATGCGCCGTACCAGTCGCTGCGCCATCACCGCACGTAACGAGGCCGAAACCAAAAACGGCTTAATGCCAATGTCCACCAAACGGCTGACTGCACTGGGAGCGTCGTTAGTATGCAAAGTGGAAAACACCATGTGCCCGGTAAGCGAAGCATTAACCGCAATCTCGGCTGTCTCTTTGTCTCGGATTTCTCCCACCATGATAATGTTTGGCGCCTGCCGCAACATCGAACGAAGTGCCGCAGAAAAGGTCATTCCCACTTCGCGGCGCACTTGCACTTGATTGACCCCGGCCATTTCATACTCTACCGGATCCTCAACGGTGATAATTTTGCGGTCCGGATGATTAATGTGGTTGAGAGCCGAATACAGGGTGGTGGATTTGCCAGAACCGGTCGGGCCTGTGACCAGAAAAATTCCGTCCGGCATGCCAATGATGCGCTCAAATGTGGCTTGGTCATCACTGAAAAAACCAAGCTGGGGCAGGCCCAACTGCAGGTTTTCCTTGTCCAAAATACGCATGACAATACTCTCGCCAAAAGCCGTCGGCAAGGTAGAGACACGCAAATCAATCACTTTGGCACCAACGCGGATATTAATACGGCCATCCTGCGGAACGCGCTTTTCCGCAATGCTCACATTAGACATCAGCTTGATCCGCGAAACAATTGAAGGCTGAAGGCGTTTGGGTGGGTTTTCTACTTCGTGAAGCACACCATCGATACGATAACGTACCCGAAAACGTTTTTCCAATGGCTCCATATGGATGTCGGATGCCCGGCGACGCAGAGCCTCACTGATGACCATGTGGACATACTTGATAATAGGCGCTTCTTCTTCACTGACTCCTGACTCGCTGCCCGTCGGCAGTGAAACCTTCATGCCATCCTCGCCCCCGATCTCCATATCGCCGAACAGACCTGTTTGGTCAACATCGCCGGATCCGCTGTAATTCTCTTTGATAGCCTCTTCAATAGCAGCCAAGGGAGCCACTTTGGTAGTCACGGTTCGCTTGAGTACGTGACTAATGCTGTCGATCGAATCCATGTCAATCGGATCATGAACGGCAATCTCAATTTCGTTATCATCCACCTCGAGAGGGAAAACCTTGTAACGACTAGCCAAATCAAATCCCAGCACGCGCAACGCCTCTCCTGAAGCACGAACGACATTCAAATCAACCGTCTCCAGATTGAACTCTTTGGCGAGCACCTCAGCAATTTGCCTTTGGCTAATAATTTCAGCCTCCACCAGATAATCAAGCAACGCACTGTCGCTCGAGGGATCGCCGCCCTTTTCACTGAATGCGTCGCGCGCATTACTCAAGCCAGATTCTTCCAACACGCCATGGTCGGAAAGTAATTGAAGAACAAAATCGTCTGCGGATGTCACGGTAATAATGATACGGGGTTTATAACCAGTAAGAATAAATATGGGTTACCATAGAATAAAGCACAACCTACAGTCATTTGCGATGCTTGCAAAGCTTAAATTTCCATGGACTTAAGATTCACTTAGCCATGCCACAAGGCCCCTGCAATGACTACCTTTGGCGGGAAATGCTCAAAAAACACGGTTAATGTTTGATCAATGGACGGTTTTTTATCAACCTGAATTGGTTATGAAAAAAATCGCAGTAATTCTTTCTGGCTGTGGCGTATACGATGGCGCCGAAATTTCCGAGTCGGTTCTAACCCTGCTTGCGCTTTCCAGGGCGGGTGCCCAATTCAGCTGTTTCGCGCCGGACATCCCCCAACACCATGTTATCAATCACTGCACTGGCGAACCCGTATCCGGTGAAGCTCGCAATGTCCTCGTCGAATCGGCACGCATCACCCGTGGCGAGATAAAGCCCTTGAGTGAGCTTCAGGTAGCAGACTTTGACGGGGTGGTTCTACCTGGCGGTTATGGGGCTGCCAAAAATCTCTGCTCGTTGGCTTTTGATGGCGACAACTATAAGGCAAATGAGGCGCTAGCCACCCTGCTGCAAGCTTTCCACACATCCGGGAAGGCGCTTGGCTTTATGTGCATAGCCCCAGCTGTGGCTGCGTCCGCACTGGGCTCGGCGAACCCATCACTCACCATCGGCAACGATGCCAATACCGCTGCCATACTCTCTGCGAAGGGTGCAAAAATGAAGACCGCCAACGTAACCGGTGTCGTTATTGATGAGGAAAACAAAATTGTTTCCACCCCCGCCTATATGTTGGCGGATAATCTGGTCGACTTGGAAAAAGGTATTACAGAAATGATCTGGGTCCTCCTCGAACTGGCTGATACCTAATCTAATCAATTTTGCGAGTTTGGTGTTACTGTTGCTGCTGGGTCGCAATCTCAGCGGCGATGTCTACCCGCGGATGGAACATGTAACTTTCGTATACGGCCTTGCCGATTTCCACCAAACGCTGGTGCAGGCCAGCCAAGTATTCGTGCATGCCATAAGCGAAAACATCATTAACATTGCCAAATCGCAGGTCACTTAACAAACGTCCGCACACTCGTTCCGCCTCATTCGAATAACGTCCGGCAGGACAGCCGGAAATCCGATGAAGATACTCGTCCAGAAGGCGAATGCTAAAACAAATGGAACGCGGAAATAGATCATTAAAAATCAAAAATTCAGCGATTTTCCAAGGTTCGACACTGGCAACAAATAATCGGTGATAGGCCTCAAATGCACTACAGGATCGCAATATAGCACCCCATTGTACCGCATCCACAGCTCCACCAACATCGCGCACACTCGGCAATAAAATATGATATTTTATATCCAAAATACGACCGGTCTTGTCCGCTCGCTCCAGATACTTTCCGACCTGCATAAAGTGATAGCCCTCACCATGACTGAAGGTAGACTCGGTCAACCCCTGGAATAAATGACTGAAATCCTGGATCTGCTTAAAGAATTGATAAGGCCCGGAATCCCAAACGGACCGCGCATTGGAGGAATTCAGAAAAAGGAAAGACTGGTTAAGGCATTCCCACATCTCCAAAGATATCTGATCCCGAATAGTGCGTGCGTTCTCACGCGCAGCCAACATGCATGATAGGATAGACGAAGGGTTTTTACGGCAAAAGGTCAAAAAATCCGTTACATTATGCGATGTCGGCGCATCATACAGCTCATAAAAAAGCACTTCATCACCCGAAGCCCTAATAATGGGCTCCCAATGCTCCTTCAAACGCGCATCGTCCAAAGTTTCAAAATCAAGCAACAACTGCAAATTCACATCCAAGATGCGGGCGATATTCTCAGCCCGCTCTATGTAGCGGCTCATCCAGTAAAGTGAATCGGCAACTCTCGATAACATGTGCGTTTATTGGTTAATGTTCCTACAAGTGATATGTTTTATGCTATTCGTCTCCATACAGCACCCAAGTATCCTTACTCCCCCCTCCTTGAGAGGAATTTACCACCAGCGACCCCTTGCGCAAGGCGACACGAGTCAACCCTCCTGGAATAATTGAGGTGTTTTGACCGCAAATAATGTAGGGGCGCAAATCAATGTGGCGGCCCTCAAAATCACCCTCACAAAAAGTTGGGTGGCGCGACAAAGAGATAGGTGGCTGAGCAATGAAGTTGCGTGGCTCAGCTTTAATCATCACACGAAAGCGCTCGATTTCTTCGCGGGATGCAGCAGGGCCGATCAACATTCCATACCCCCCGGCTTCATTGGCTGATTTTACCACCAAATTCTCTAGATTCGCAAGTATATGGGAAAGCTGCTTTTCCTCAGAGGCAAATAAAGTTTCCACTTGGCCCAAAATGGGCTCCTCAGAGAGATAGAACCGTATCATGTCCGGCACATAGGCATATATGAGCTTGTCATCTGCAATCCCAGTACCAATCGCATTGGCCAAAGCAACATTTCCCGCACGAATCGCATTCATCAAACCGGGCACACCCAATAGGGAATCCGGATTAAACACACTCGGATCCAAGAAATCATCGTCAATCCGACGGTAAATAACATCCACTTGCTGCAATCCATGAGTAGTGCGCATATACACCTTGAAATCACGAACCACCAAATCCGGACCCTGCACAATCTCTATCCCCATTTGTCGGGCTAAAAAGCAATGCTCGAAATACGCACTATTAAAATGCCCCGGGGTCAGCAATACGCAAACAGGCTGCTCTTTACCGTTCGGCGCAATATACTGCATCATCCGCAACAACTCCTCGCAGTAGTTTTCAACTGGTCGCACTCCAGCCATGGGGAAAAAATTAGGAAAGGCCCGCTTCATTGCCTGACGGTTTTCCAACAGATAAGACACCCCGGAGGGACACCGGCCATTGTCTTCCAAAACTAGATAATTGCCATCACCATCACGGATCAAGTCGGTGCCGCAAATATGAATATAGATGTCATTCGGCACCGATACCCCCATCATTTCGCGGCGAAAATGCTTACCTGACAAAACATAGCGCGCAGGAATAATCCCTTCCTTCAAAATTCGCTGCTCACTGTAAATATCCTGCAGGAATGCATTCAGGGCCTGCAAGCGCTGGACCAAACCACGCTCCAGATGGATCCACTCTCGGTTCGGAATAATTCTGGGCATTAGATCAAATGGAAAAATGCGCTCAGTGCTACCACTCTCATCATAAACGGTAAAAGTAATGCCCTGACTCAAAAAGCTTAAATCCACTGCCTGTCGTTTCCCCTCAAAATCCTCCAGCGACAACTCACGCATCCTCTCCAAAATGGCGGCATAATGCGGACGCACGGAGCCATCAGCCAAAAACATTTCATCAAAAAAATCGCCGACATGGTAGTTCTCAAAAAACATAATCAAAAAGGATTGGTTCAGGATATACTACTTTACCCTATCCAACAGCAAGCCAAATGCCAACCAACCCGCCTTGGGAATAATACCGAATTCATTATCCATGATGGGAAGGAGGGATTTCCCGCATAATTAAATGAATTCAGTATTAGGGGTATCGCGGAGTGAGCGGCAAGAACGGCTTTGATATGTGATCAAGGCGCTCGAAAAGTGCGAATCTGCATCACCGGAAGATGTCCGCCGGCATTGGCCGGGTGAACAACCGCTCCAGTGAAGGTGCCCTCCTTGCCGATTATTGACGTTAAAGAACTACCACGGAAAAATTGCAAATCCGCATAAGCCAAAGGTGTTCCCGCTGGAGAGATGATAACATGAGGGAATATTGCACGCCGAATTCCTGCTTCGCGTGACGAAACCAACTGCCCGCGCAAAATACGCACAACCGGTGAAGGTTCAACGGGTGCGGCATTGACTCCAAGTCTTGATGCTTCGCTGTTACCCTCAAAGCGAGTCGCCTCAGGGGACTCGTCCTCTACTATTGGTCTATCTGGAGCATCAATAAGTGCCGCTGAATCCTTAATCAATGGATCTGGTTTAATATCGTCCCCAAAGGGTGCTGCATCATAATCCACAAAGAGAGGTAATGTTGCGTGAAAGCGAACTTTCCAAAAAGGACCCTCCTTGCCAACGATATCGAGACTGTCCACAACGGATTTGGCTCGTATGAGCGAGGGACTATCCAAGTCGGGAGCAGACAACACAGCTGCGCCAGCTAGCGGCTGATTCGATTCGTCCATTTTTAATTGGGAAACATATCCGCTAAAAGTGCCTGTCACTTCAACCCAATGCCAAGGGTTCTGCCTCGGTGGCATTTCACTGTCATCAGACGGTATCAATACCGGCGAGGACTCCGCCAACAGCGGATCATCGGATGAAAGTGTCAATACTATGGGCGAGACCTCATACGGCGCGGCATGCAGGGCAATCCGCGAAGTCTCTAACTTGGACGACTCGGCATTGGCAAAAAAAGGCATGGATATCGCGAAACCGACTGCCGAAATGATTGAATAAAAACTGCCAGTATTGAATGACTTGAATAGAGAAAACATTATTTTAAGCTTATTAGGCTCAAACGAATTAGCAAGATAAACTCATCAATGCGTAATTCCGTGCCCACATCGCAGATGGATCATCGCCCGAAAAGGCCTTCAATCAAGCGCCGCCCAATATCAATTTCTTCAACACGCTGCTGATCCCTGGGTCGCGCATCCGTATTTTCAGGCATAGACCTTGGCTGATTGTTACTGGTTTCACTTGAGTGGCTGCGGCCACCGGTAAAAGCCCCTATGGCCGCCTGCCAAAGCCAATCTTGCACTGCCTTCGAGTCAGGACGCGATAAAGTGCCGCCGATATCGAGACTTTGAGTAGCTTGTTGAAACCCGTCCGAACCAGCAGCAGGACGCACCAAACCAAGGGTTTGCAATGACTCTGCAAGCTGCCCGCGCGCGCCCAGGTCGAGGGTGAGCCGCATGGGTTGGTTGAGCATATCTTTCCAGTTGCCAGCAGCGACCCTCCCCTGGCCTCCAATACTTAAATCAGGACCGACCAAAGCCAACTCATTCAATACCAGCAATCCATCAGAATTCCGATGCAAATCCAGACCAAAACGATTGAATCGCAACTGATTAAAATAAGGTATCGCACGGCTAAAGGCTGCAATACCCGGTTGTCGCGTTTGTGAACCAAGCAAGCTCAAACCTATCATTGCAGCACCAGTTGCTGGCGACTCAAGATTGAGCAATGTCATCAAGCCATCACGACCCTCAATATTTGCAACCAACTCGGCCGCCTCAATCGCAGCAGCAGGAGACCGTCCCTTACCACGCAAGCGGATTTTTCCGTCAAATGTACCTTGGACCATTGCCGGACGTCCCATTAAAAACCCGGGCTCCACGCCTTGAAAGCTAAGATCCGCCACCAAATCATAGAGACCAAGCTCCGGTTTGCGCGCAAGTTTGCCATCAACATTAGCGAAACCACGACCCATCTGCGCTTTGCCTTCAGACAATTGCATTACATCTTCATCAATAAACGCGCGGGCAAAAATTGATTTTATTGGCACACCATTCGGCAATTCAAGGACATCCACGACAACAGAGACAGCTCCCGTAAAACCAGCCCACGGTGAGCTCGGGAAACCATCGTTTGCTGCAGCTAACGGCGGCTTAGCCATCGCATGAGGCGCTTGAGCACTGGGCACCCAAACTCCCTGCAAGGCCTGAATATCATTCACACGCAAAAGCGGAGCATTAATTTCACCAGTTAAATTAAATGAATCTGCTAGCGTTCTTAAAACTACGCGGCTGTTTATGGAGCTGCTTTTTTCTATTCCTAATTGCCCCCAGTCTAAAGCAGAATGAATGGACCAGATGCCTTCTTCTTTAGCCAAAAGTGCAGCGCTTCCAGCCAATCGCAAGTGAGCTTTACCGGCTGCCCTCAAGTCGTTCAGCTGAAAATCAAGATCCAGCGATTGTCCAATTCCGCTGCCATTAAATTGCGCTTCAGCAAGTCCATCAACTGGCTGCATAGTAGCAGCCAAAAAGGGTTGCCGACTAAGCCTTGCAAGATTCGCATCAAGCCTGCCATTAAACTCCAAGGCGTCCAGAGACGGCACCCAGTCCACCATGGGCAGTTCCACAGACAGTGATTGCTCAAGAAAAACATGCCCAAGCGAAGCCAGTTTAACCTCTAGCTTACTCAATGAGAAATGCCCGGCAGAAACCTCTGAAATCAAATCCATGGCCACATCCACTTGTCGCAACAAGGGCTCTCCGTCCCAATCAATGTTAAGATTTGCAAGCCTTAAGGGCTCCATCAATCGCAACAGGAAAATTTCCTCCTTGACTTCTATCAGCAACTCACACGTCAGGCCCTCATCGCTGATACGTATCCCCTCGGGCAAAAAGGGATTGCTCGCAGAGATTCGTAATTGGTTTAATTCCAAGCGCGCCAATTCACTTTCCGGATCCTCTAAATAAACCTTAAAGTCATCCAGCGAAAGCCCGAATGCTTGCTCCAGCGACAAAACCATGATGGGCTCACCCACCTGCGAATGCAATTTTGCCTGCAGTTGCTCAACTCTCAGCCGCTGCCCATCCATTTCAAGCTTTAGCTTTCCTCGAAGGGATTCCCACTCAAGGGGCATTAGTTCACCCGCGGCACTTGCGAATGGCTGTTGACGAATCCCATCCAAGTTAATGCTGAATTCGTTCTCGAGCAGCAGCAAATGATTGTCTCCAAAATGCCCTGACAGAGCAATTGTCGTATCGAGCAATTGCTTCTGACCAGCCATTATGCGCAAATCAATAATAAAACCGCCAGAGCCATCTGCTAAAACCAGCAGCAGGGCACTCAGTGGACTACCCGTCAACTGGAAACCTTCAGCTGCAAAAAGTTGCCCCCATTCCAACGGAAATTCCAATAATTCCAATCGAAACAATTCTAGGTCTGACGGTAGTAGCTCACCGATTCGAATGGCGTGCTCCAGACTGGCGACCAGGCGCGGCTGTCCATCTACCGAAAGAGACAAATCCGCTTCATTTAGCGTAAACGATTCGCCAGCTGCATCCACATCTATAGCGAGCTGCATGCCAAGATCCTGAAATTCACCCAGCTTCTCCCCTAGGAGAGCGGGCTCAGTAATGTGCGCGTCTGCATTGAGTTTTAGCACTGGCCTTCGTGGCATCCCCGCAAAGGCCAAATCAACATTAGCGTTAAAAACAACAACAGGCTGACTAGCTTCAATTTTGCCCAATATTTCAGCACTGAGCACAAACCGCTCTATCGCGCCATCAGAAGATTGGGAAAATTGAATATTAGCATTCGTCTCAAAGTGCGACAAGGGCAGATCATTACTCATCATAAAATTAATGACCTCAACCTTTGTATGCAATCTGCCTGTTTCACCCGGCGCAACCCCCTCGCCATAAATTTCAAAGCGAAACAACCCAATATCAGGCTGTAAGAGTGTGCCGTCGACCGCAAGTTCTCCCAATAACCACTTGAAACGTATCGATTCAAGCTCACTTAGAAAATCGCCCAAATCACGGTTAATCGACTTCATATCCGGCCGAGCGGAAACCGTCTCATCAGCTATCGCTGGCACAGAGGCAGTTGGCAATTCGATGGCGATGTGGCGAGCACGCAAATAAGTCATGTGTGCAGTACCCGCAGTCAGCATTTGCAACGGTTTATAACGAAAACTTGCCTCGGGAACATGTATTGATCCTGCTCCATCAAGCGGCATTCGCAAATCCTCCAAAGCCCCACCCATCAGGCCTACCTGCACCCGCCCGATAGTAGTCCCGTCTGGAAGCACCCGTAGCAAAATAAATTTCTGCACCGGAGGCAGAAGCAACAAAATCACAACCGTAGCCAGCAGCAAAGCCAAGCTTGCACAAAACGCTAAAACCTTTTTGAGCTTTTTATTCATTACAAAATATATTTATGATTTTAAAACAAAATACTTCTCACACCTAAACCAAAGAACGCCCGAATACAACTATACGCTAATGAAACGCCTCCCTGCTGTAAAGAGCCTTAATACCTAAAAAACAGCTTTCAAAGCACCACGATACAGATATCGGCGTGGCTGGATAAATGACGTCCGAATCTCATGTCCGCTAATGCGGATCATACGATTACCCGCTTCATTCAACTCCAGAGTTTCCCGCATCTGCAACCCGGGGTCGGCATCATTGGCAAGGGGCAACCAAAGAATGCTATTTTCCGAAGCAATACCACGCAAAAGCACAACCCCACCACCCCGTTCTATCTCAGAAATAATGCGACCCTCAATAACGACTGCCAAAGAATTTGACTGGAATTGCCGATCACCTTCGCCATAGAGAGCTTCCCCCCGCAATCCAATCGTGTCCCACCAATACCGTTGCCTTACCGATAGCGATTGCTCCTCA
>SKFT01000101.1 GCA_007117865.1 Puniceicoccaceae bacterium
GTGGCACCAATGCCCTTGTCAAAGCTGCTGTAACGCTCGTCCACAAAGGCCTGCAGGCAACCATCTGCGCGAATAGCCGCTGCGATTTTGAGACCGCGGGCAAATGCGTCCATGCCGCCGATATGGGCATGAAACAAATCGAGCGGATCGTGAGATTCGCGCCGTCGCTTGGCATCGAAATTCAGTCCGCCGGTTGTAAATCCCCCCATCTCCAAGACCACCCGCATCACCTGTGTGGTGAGATAGATATCAGTTGGGAATTGGTCGGTATCCCAACCGATCAATGTGTCACCCCGGTTGGCGTCAATACTGCCGAGCATACCGGCCTCGGCGCAAACCCGCAGTTCGTGCTCCATGCTATGGCCGGCGAGTGTGGCGTGATTGGTTTCAATGTTGAGCTTAAAGCGTTCCATTAAACCGTATTCACGCAGAAAGTTGAGGCAAGCGGCAGCATCGCTGTCATACTGGTGGGTCGTGGGCTCGCACGGTTTTGGCTCAATGTAGAACGGCCCTTTGAAACCAATTTTGTCGGCATGGGCAATGGCCATGTGCAGGAAATGAGCGAGGTGATCACGTTCGCGCTTCATCGAGGTATTGAGTAGGGTTGAGTAGCCCTCACGACCTCCCCAAAACGTGTATCCCAAGCCATTCAGCGCATGAGTGGCCTCCAGTGCCTTTTTTACCTGTGCCGCAGCATACGCGTAAACGTCAGCATAAGGCGAGGTGGCAGCACCCTGAGCGTATCGCGGATGCACAAACAGAC
Source organism: Puniceicoccaceae bacterium (assembly GCA_007117865.1). GTDB lineage: Bacteria > Verrucomicrobiota > Verrucomicrobiia > Opitutales > Coraliomargaritaceae > SKFT01. The sequence goes on from SKFT01000101.1 coordinate 764, forward strand.
AGGCCGTCCCCCACAGCAGTTGCACACCTGTTTCCATCTGCTTTTCACGCAACCGCTCCACGATGCAATCCAACGCTTTATTGGAAGCCGTCAGATCATTCAGCTCGGGTGCGATATCGCGGTCATGCCAGCAATAAAACTCAATGCCTATCTTGTCTAAAAACTCAAAAAAAACATCGACGCGCAGCAAGGCATTCTCAATCGAATCACTACCGTCATCCCACGGCATCAGCGCCGTCGGCGCACCGAACGGATCGCTCAAACCATTGCGCATAACATGCCAGTATGGCGCGGCGAAACGCAGGTGATCGCGCATGGGCTTGCCCTCAACCAATGCGTCGGGATCATAGTGTTTGAAGGCAAATGGATTTTTTGAATCCGTGCCTTCATAGCGAATTTTATCAACATTGAAGTAAGTCATGGATGATTATTGATTTGGGTATTGCATGGATAAAAGCGTCCGCTCAGCGGTTGCGCTTTAAAATAGGCCAAGGATAACAGGATTTAAATGGTGCATTATAGCAGATTCGGTATAGAAGCAGAACCGCATTTTGCGGGATTATTCTGTTGATTTGCGACGCTTATTCGATTTAAACAGCGGAGCTATGGGACAAACAGTTGCAGTGGTGATGTCAGAGGTATTCATGCGGCGCTTAACGCCTTCACTTGCACCTTTGCTGCGAAGTGGACTCGACTTTCGCATTCTCAGCATACACCGGCCAAAGAAAACGTTATTGCGCTTGCTGCGCCAACTGCAGCCGCAGGGCCTTATCACCGAATGGTTGCCGGACATTACGGAATCACTGCTGACATTGGGGATAGCCACCGTTATTGCCGATACGGATTATACTTACCCGGGCGTGGTTAGTATCGATGTTGATGATCGGGCGGTTGGCCGCGCAGCGGCCGAACGTTTTTTGCAGTTTGGCTTCCGTTCATTTGCCTGCCTGGGGAATGATCTTCCCTATTCGAAACAGCGCGTTCGCGGCTTAAGCGATGCCATTGGCAGGGGCAAAAGTCTCTCTATCTACCGCTATCGCGGCGGCAAAGGCACTCGCTACAGCGAATATTTCGATTCCGCTGATCAAGAGTTGCGACAATGGTTGCATGCATTGCCCAAGCCGGTTGGACTGTTCGCCGTGCACGATCCGCTCGGCCGCTTTGTTTGCGATATCTGCCGCGAGGAAAATATTGCGGTGCCCGATGACATTGCTGTGATTGGTGCCAATGATGACCCTCTGGTGTGCGAGCTGAGCTGGCCACCATTGGCGAGCGTCATTATCCCCTGGGACCGCATAGGCAATGAAGTCGTCATTGCGATACAATCGTTACTACGCGGAGAAAAAGCCGCTGATAAGGTCCGCACGATCACCCCGGCTGGGGTGGCTATCCGCCAATCGGCCCAATCCACCGCCGTGGGTGATACAGTGGGACAACGCGTGATGTCATATTTCGAGGCGCATCTGGATGAGCCGATCAATGTGGATGTGACTTGTAACGCATTGAATGTGGGCAGACGGCAAGTAGAGCGCACGTTTCGGACTTGGTTCAATGCAACACCCCATCAGGTGCTATGTCGTTTGCGTGTCAATAAAGCCAAACAGCTGCTCTCGCAATCGAACCAGCCCATTTCGCAAATCGCCGAGCAGTGCGGATTCACCAATCCGGAATGCATGGCAGTGGTCTTCAAGCGGCTTGTCGGCTGCCCACCGACAACCTTCCGGAAAGGGCCGCAATGAGTACCTTACTATCAAAATCCGTGCATGTTTAGCACAGATTTTTAGTCATTAGTGTCAGCGGGGTTGTGGACTAGGGACTGGGGACTGGTGACTGGCCAGATCACCGTCGGCGGTTCAAACCGCCGTTCCCAGTTAGGCACTCTGACAATCCACCCTCCACTTGCCGCGCCAAAGCCTTGGTGCCGGTCGAACCACCGAATTGGCATAGGTAAATCCAAGCGCTGCGTCAATTTTAATAGGTTTCATCGGGATCCAAATCGCTATCGCTATCGGGATCGATTCCATTTTTCGTCGATTTGCCGTCGCCATCTCCGCCTAGCTATGTCGATAGCGATTTCGATTGGCATCGCCATCCAACCACTCAACCTTCCCACTTTTCCTACCTTCCCACCACTTCACCTTTCGCCTTTAGCCTTTGTTCCTCCGCTGCCCAAGGGGCACCCGCGATCGTCACCCCTTCGGGGCCAGCACTCCATTTCAGCTTTTCAGTTTTTCAGTATTTCAGCTTTTTAGAAGTTCACCTTCCCACTTTTCCACTTTCCCACTTTCAACCTTTTGGTGCCGGCTACGCCGGGTTAGGAATTAGCTAGGCAGTTGCTGCTGGAGTGAACCAAACGTAGAGGAAAAAATAAATCAACACTCCTGTAATTGAAACGTAATACCAAATCGGGAAGGTAAATTTCGCCCAGCGGCGATGACGCTCCATCTCA
>SKFT01000131.1 GCA_007117865.1 Puniceicoccaceae bacterium
AGGTTTCAATAGACACCATTTGTGCAAGGGGGTAGCGCATTCTACTACGGTTTGCCTTAAATACTTGCCATGAGTCGCTGAATGCGGCGATATATTCCATAAAAATGGAACCAGAAATTCGCCAACTGCTAATCCTACAAGATCGCGATCAGAAATGGTCCAAGCTGATTGCGGAGTTGGAATTTGTTCCCCGCGAGCGCAAGACACTTGAAAACAAGGTTGCCGAGTTGCTAGCTACAATTGAAAACGCGCAAAGCCACTTGAAAGAACTCGAACGCGAAAGGCAACAGGTAGATGGCGATATCGCCGCTGCTGAAGAAAAAATCCGGCGTTTCAAGCAACAACAACTCGAGGTTAAGAAAAACGATGAATATGCTGCTTTGACCAAAGAGATGGAACGCAGTCAGTCCACCATCGACTCACTGGAAGACCGTGGCTTGGAAATTCTCACCGCTATCGATGAGGCCCGCGCCACCTTCAATGAGCAAAAAAGCAAAATTGATGAACAGGTAAATAATACACGCTACCAAATTGATCAATTAAAGCAACGTGAGGAGGAAACCGCAAAGCGCGTCGAAATAGCCGAGAGCGACTTTAATGCGGCACGCGCAGGCATCCCAGTCGACTGGCTTTCCTCCTACGATAGAGTTCGTAAAACCACCCGTAACTTCCCTTATGTTGCCGCAATTGATGAGGGCAAATGTACTGGCTGTCACTTGCGCATTTCAGGTGAAACCATTGAAGCACTAAAACTTAAAGGAGCACCTGCTTTTTGCGATCAGTGTGGACGCATTGTCTATTATCCAGAATAAATAAAAATTGGCTCGGCGTTATACCCCCGACAATACCAGTTCCTCAACCACATGCAGGGCTTGACCGGGCATACAATCCGCCCGCAAGCCGACAAAGCCTTGCTTATTGCGGTCATAGTAGGGCCACAACAACCGTCGATCCGTTTCGGGCAATTCCAGCTTATCGACTTCGCTGCGTAAAAAAAAAGCAAACTGACCTTCGTCAATTGACTGCGGTAGTTCCTGTAATTGGACGCGACAATGAAACAAGAACATCAACCAGTGACATTGATTTTCATAATGTTTTTCGGAAATGTAGCCAAAACAATGCAAATCCTGATCGTTAAGTTTCAAACCAATTTCCTCCATCGTCTCACGTCGAGCGCACTCATACGGCGACTCACCCCGCTCCATGTCCAGCTTGCCGCCAATTGGACTCCAACAGCCCTTATTGGGAGCCTTGGCGCGTTGGATCAATAATACACGATCATTCAAATCACGCACAAAGATGAGTGTGCTGATCTTAAACGGGAGACTTTTCGGTCCTTCTGTCATAGGAGGTGCAATTTCACACTACTCCGGTCCATTGGCAAGACCTGAACCCATTATCGGTCCAAACAACAGCTGCAGAAATCTTGACAGAAAAGTTAAAATGAACATTTGTTCACCTTATGTGCCTAAAAATCGTAATCGATGATCGCGAACGCAATGGAGAGCTGATAAACACTTTAACTCAATTCCAGGAAATCAAACTCATCCGGAAACGCCTTTCCACCGGTGACTTCATTGTTGGCGATCGGTTGCTATTCGAGCGAAAAACCGTCAGAGACTTTGCAGGTTCGTTAACAGAAGGCCGACTTTTTAATCAAGCCAAACGCATGGCTCAATCCCACCTGCGACCTGCATTGATACTTGAAGGCGACGCACAGTCCTGGCGCAACCTAAATATCCGCAGAGAGGCAATACAGGGTACGTTAATTAATCTGATGTTGATTTACGGCCTGCCGGTTTTACGCGCTACCCGACCCGCTGAAACCGCTCATTTGCTCCTTTACACTGGTCGCCAAGTTCAGCGTGCTTTGATGGGTGGAAATGCCACCTATAAGCGCTATGGAATCGCTAAATCGCCACAATCAGGTCGTTTACGCGTGCTCCAAAGCTTACCCGGTATAGGACCCAAGCGCGCCAAAGCCCTCTTGCAAACCTTTGGCTCGATTCGTGGTTGTATCAACGCCAACAACGAAGAACTGCTTAAAGTTCATGGCATGGGACGGGCACTGGCTGAACGGATTTGCAAAATAGTTGAAGAGCCACCTGTTTGCTACAAGTAATCGTTTTAAGGTTGGGTTTTCCCGTTTCTCATTCCAGCATAGCAATATGGAACAAAGACGACTAGGTAAAAGCGGAATTGTGGTATCAGAAATCTGCCTTGGAACCATGACTTATGGCTCCCATTGCAATGAAAAAGAGTCTTTCGCCATTCTCGATCACGCGTTTGAAAATGGTATCGACTTTTATGACACAGCCGAAATCTATCCGGTGCCCCCAAAGCACCAGTGGATGCATGAGTCTGAGCGCATTGTTGGCAATTGGATTTCCACCAAAGAGCGGGCCAGCATAATCATCGCTACCAAAGTTGCGGGTCCCGGACATGGCTGGTTCGCTCCACCATTGAGGGGTGGACGCACTGCTGTTGATCGGCTACAATTAAAAAAAGCCTGCGAAGCTAGCTTGCAACGCCTCAAGACCGATTATATTGATTTATATCAAATTCACTGGCCGGACCATGATTTTGGATACGAGGAAACACTTAGCGCATTAACTGAACTGGCCCAGGAAGGGAAGATCCGCGCCTTTGGCTCAAGCAATGAAACCCCATGGGGAACCATGCGCGCCCAGGCAACTGCCGAACAACTCGGTTGCATGCGCTACGAAACCATCCAAAATAATTTCTCCATTATCAATCGTCGTTTTGAAGATGCACTCGCAGATATTTGTCGACGCGAAAAGATCAGTCTTCTGCCCTATTCACCAATTGGCGGTGGTGTGCTATCCGGAAAGTATAATAACAATCAATTCCCTGAAGGGGCACGCTTTTCCGCATACCTTAAAGAGGGCGAACGCCAACGAAAAATGATTGAACGCTTCGTAAATGAGAAAACCCTAGGGACCACCGAAGTCATTATGCAGATTGCAAAAGATGCGGGGATGAGTGCTACCACGCTCTCAGTCGCATGGAGTAAACAACATGATTATGTTGCCTCCAGCATTATTGGTGCAAATTCCATCGCTCAGCTAGACGATAGTCTTAAAGCAGCTGATTTAAAGTTACCTAACGATGTCCTCAAAGCTATTGATACGGTTGCTGAAAAGTATCCTTATCCAATGGGCTAAATCCATCGCCATTTCGC
>SKFT01000110.1 GCA_007117865.1 Puniceicoccaceae bacterium
ACCTGAACATCTTCAGGCGCGACATGGGCCAGCCTTTGAAGCAAAACCGACGCCTGCTGGAATCGCTCGTTTTCAATATGCAGGTGTATCAGCATGCGCAGTGATTCCTCATTATTGGGCGCTTGTGCCAAAATACGCTCATGCGCATTTACCACTTCCCAGTTTCTGCCCAACTCGGCATTAATATCGGCAAACAGCCTCAGCAGGTCGAGATCGCGAGGCGTATCAAATAGCAGTTGACGGACTTGTCGTTCTGCTTGTTCAAGACGACCGGTTTCGCGATAAAGGGCTAGTAAGCGTAAGCGCAATTCCATGAAATCCGGACGTTCGCGTAAAATTCCCAGAATGGTTTCCTGCATCCACTCAAAATCCAGACCGCTGGCATCATCTGAAATTCGCGATTGAATTAAACCAAATTTTGCAGCCCAGCTGGTAGGCAGGGCTTCTGCAATGGATTCCCAGATGGCGACGGTGTTGTCCAAAGAGCGAGTTGCTGCGATGCTTATCGTCGCGTAGAGAATTAGTAGTAAGCTCATCAATGTCACTTTTAAAACAATACCCAGTGGTCCCAGCTTATCCAGTCCCAGACGAAAGGTGCCCAGCAATAAAGCAATCATTGCGGGCAATGCAAAATATAATCGATGGTCCTCATGGACGAGTTCGCCACCGGGTCCGTGGCCGGCAACCGATAGAAAATAGAGTAACAGAACAGAAGTGGCGACTAGCCCGAACAACAGTGAAGGTGCCCAGTGGTCTCTGAAACGAATTATCCCCAGAATTAACGGAGGCAAGAGTAATAAGAAAGGCAAAAAGTGTAGTGCTTGCACAGGCTGAGCGCCACCCTCGAGTGTAGTTTGCTGGGCGTAAAACACTGCGAAATCAAAGGGAAAGTAAGTCCGTTTCAGAGCATGGTTCATTTGCTGTCCCAAATAGTTGGCTGGAGCCTGCTCGAGTTGTATACTCAGGTTTTCGACTGTTTCCCTAGGGGCATTCCCATCGCCTATGGTGCTGATGAATACACCTGCTGCCAGCGCAATCATGAGATAAGGCAGAACGGGATTAAATGCTTGTATGCCCTCGCGGGAAAGCCGTTTAAGTCTGACTCCCAATAGTAGTATGGGTTGGCATAAGGCCAGCGGGTGTAAAAAGGGAGCTATTATGGAAATTCCAATGGCAAATCCATAACCTGCCCCTGAGCGTGCCCGTGCCGCAATGCCGGTGGATAGCAATAAAGCTGTCATAGCGAGCAGCGTTTCGCGATAGCCGGACCAAAACAGCGGTTGCAAAACAACCGGATGGATGCAAAAAATCAATGCTGTGGCAAATGCCACCTTGATCCTTAATCCCCTTAGTGTCCACCACAGCAAAAGGCAATTCAGGGTGTGGATCGTTAGGTTGAGGGCAAAATACAGCCTTGGCTGCAGACCAGGCAAGTGCTGCTCCAAGTGATAGCTGGCAATTGCCAGTGGGTTTGTGCGTATCCACGACAGTAATGATCGCGATTCCTCGCTGTCACTGGCGACGCTAAAACTCGGACTTCGTTCAACAAAATCTGCCTCAGGCCATAGTAGGGTAACATTCATCAAAGGTGCAAAAACCAACCAGGCCGCAGCAATCAAGCCCAAGCATCCCAATAGGCCACGCAATGGCGTCAGTGGCTTGAGTGGATGGCGACGCTGCAAGCGCCTGGAAGTTTCGCCCGTTTCCGCTTCGTTCGATTTCGGCTTGGTTCTATGGCAATTTTTCGGCATGGTGAAACTAACGGTTAAGTGCGAATTGCTCGGGATCAGCGCCCAAGGCAATCAATGCCGAAGCGATGCGATCCAGATTCAATTGTGCGCCGGGCTGCACGCCGTGACGTGCAAACCAGCCGTGATTGACCTCCAGTGCAAATTGAATACGGTTTGAGCGGGATTGCACTGGAGTTTCATCAAAAGGGTATAGGGGTAATATTTCCCGTAAAATGCCATCGCTGTCGAAGAAACCAATATCCAGAGGGATGCGAGTATTGCGCATCCAGAAAGAGAGCCGATCGGCTCGTTCGAATAGAAACAGCATTCCGTGTGTCTCCTGCATTGTATCGCGAAACATAAGTCCTCGCTGCCGTATCGCATCGGTAAATGCCAACTCCACCGCCAGGTCCTGGCCACTAATAATGCCGCTTACGCGCCCGTCCGGATCCAAGCTCAACGAAATACTGTCAGCAGGCTGGCAGGCGCTGAGGAGCGACAGAAGGAAAAGCAATAGACTAGTGTGAATGATTTTGGGTATCATTTGGGCAATGAAATTAGGATGGTAGGGTTTAGGCTGATTTTGCAAACGGTTTTAATCACGAAAATAGCTGATCCAGCACGCTCAAGGTATAGGCAACTGCCGTATCGCATCGCAGGGTATGTTTGCCCAGTCGCACTGGCGTTAGGCCGACATCACGCAGCTTGGCGTATTCTTCGGCGGTAAAATCACCCTCAGGCCCAATCGCTGCATGGACAGTGGGGCACTCCGCAGTCTTTGGCAATGGTACCCTTATCAAGTAAGGCGTATCTGCTTCGAGGCTGGCAATGTAACCGCTAACAGGCAGCTGTTGCCTAGCTAACCACTCTGCAAGGGAGCATGGCTTTTCAATGCCTGGCAGGTAGGGCAGTCCACATTGCTTGCAGGCCTCGATTAGAAGCTGGCGCCATTTTTCCATTTTACCATCGATGCGTTCCGCTTCCAGACGAATTTCGCTGTTGGTGGAAAAGACAGGGACGATGCGCGTGACACCGATTTCGGCGGCGATGCGCAAACTGGTTTCCCATGCTTTTTGTTTGGGCAAGGCCTGCACTAGAATTCGCTCAGGTTGCAGGGCCAGTGTGGTTGACCGTGAGGTTAGGTTAACGGTGATTTCTCGGCGGCTGGCATTTTTAACACGTCCTTGCCAAGTGCGTCCCTGTCCATCGAAAGCCCACAATTCGTCGCCTTCGCGCACACGCAACACCTTGCTCAAATGGTGGCTTTCTCGCGTGTCCAATGGCCAATCAAACGGCGTTTCCGTATCTTCCGGAGACTGATTTAAAAATACCCGTGGTGCTGTCATTTTTGTGCGCTGATGTTCGCTAAAGTCACTGTTACGACAACGGATGCACCATAGAGAGGTCCAGTTTGACTTCGATTTGTCTACCGAGGAAGTTGAGCAAGATGGCAATGCGTTCTTCCGGCGAAAGCACCGCCAGCACTGTGCCATTGAGGCCTTTTAAGCTTCCTTCCAGGATCTCGACCTGATTTCCCGGGAAAATAGTCGGATCGGGTAGTGAAATAAGCTCACCTGGCGTCGTTGCCTGTAGCTCTTCCATTACGGGATCAGGAATAAAAGGATCCTGGCGTCCATTGTGGACAATATAGTTCACACCGGAGGCGCTGCTAACAGTGCGCATTTGTTCGCGCAAATCAAAGCGGGCGAAAAGGTAATTGGGAAACAAGGCTTCAACGAAACGTTTTTTGCCCGCTTTGGTTTTGCGCATTTGACTGATCCGTGGGCAAAACGTTTCCAGCCCCAGTTGTGATCGCAGGTTGTGCGCGGTGATGTGTTCGCGCTTGTGCTGAGTGCGCAAACAATACCAAGCTGGGCCTGTCGGTCTGTCTTTTTTTGATGCCATGTTAGTCTGAAACCATTTAAAGAGCGTAGCCGTTTGCATTGCAAGCATAGGGTGGGCGTCAATGATTAAACTTACAGCAGTAGTCAGAAAAGGGTCTTGACTACGACTTTGCCGGGATAGTTTGCAGGGGGCAAGCGGGTGCGGGAATGATGCGACAGGGTTGTCGCATCTTACAATGATCAGGCTATATTTGACGGTGCAGAAAGGCATACAGGGCGGCAGCCGTTTTCGTTCCAATCCCCGGCACCTCAGCGATCTTATCAATCGATGCAGCCTTTAGTCCATCCAAGCCATTGAAATGTCGCATGAGCATTTCTTTGCGCTTGGGCCCGAGACCAGGGAAGGGATCCAGGATGGATTCGCGCAGTCGCTTGCCCCGCAGTTCGGCATTATAGGCATTGGCAAATCGGTGGGCTTCATCGCGCAATTGCATCAATAATCGCAGTGCACTGGTGCGCTCACCCAGCTGTAGCGGTGGACGTTCATCAGCAAAGATAATGGTTTCGCGCTTCTTTGCCAAACCAATCAGCGGCGGTGGTGGCAGGTCGAGAATCAAAAAGCTTTTAAGTGCAGCGTTGACCTGGCCCTTGCCGCCATCAATCACAACCAGATCCGGAAAAGGTTTGGCTTCCCAAGCCAGCCGCCGATAGCGACGCTCGACCACTTCTTCCATGGCGCGAAAGTCATCGTTGCCGATAAAGGATTGAATGCGAAAGCGGCGGTAGGCAGCCCGACGTGCACGCCCGTCGATGAAGACCACCAACGAGGCGACACAAAAAGTTCCGGAAATATGGGAGATGTCAAAGCACTCGATGTGGCGCGGCAAGGTTGGCAGTGACAATGCGCATTCCAGCTCGGACAAAGCCGACTCGACCGGCACCGTGCGGATCTGGTTGCGGGTAAACTTGCGGGTGCGGGTGCGCGTTCGTTCGAGTGCATCAATACGATCGCGAATCTGTGCGGCCTTTTCGAATTGAAGCTTTGTTGCCGCGGCCTGCATTTGCTTCTTGAGGTCCTGTAGCCACTCCAATGCCTTGCCTTCCAGGCAGTCGCAGGCCTGTTCAACACGCTCGCGATAGGCCGCTTCGGTAAGGATGTTTGGATGCTCGTTGATTTCCGCGCGCATGTCGTCGTAGAGCATCCAGCGACCGTCATCCAAGCGTCTTGGGCTGGCGTCTTGCAGGAGAATGCCAAAGCGTCGCTTGAGTTCGGCGAGGGTTTGGCGCAGTTCAGTGGCGTGGGCAAATGGGCCGTAATAGCGGGCCTTGGAGTCAGTGCGGTTGCGAGTTAGGCGGAATCGCGGCAAGGCTTCGGTCAGGTCTATCCGCACCAGCAGGAAGCGTTTGTCATCGGTAAAGTCGGTATTGTAGCGAGGCTTGTATTCTTTAATCAGACGCCCCTCAAGGAGCAAGGCTTCCGATTCGGAGTTCAGTTCAATTATTTCAAAAGAATGAATCAGGGTAATCATCGCCCGAACCTTGGGTTGTGCGATCCAATTACGGCGAGAAAGTTGAAAGTAAGTGGATACCCGCTTTTTTAGGTCCTTGGCCTTGCCGACATAAATGACTTGGCCAAAGCGGTCTTTCATCAAATAAACTCCTGGTCGGTGCGGCAGTTGACGCACGGCTTCTTTCAATTTACTTTCATCCCGCTCTGGCATTTTTATAGACTTTGTATTATGTAACTTTATCCGTGGCTCAATGATATTCTTGCTAACTGCCCAACTCTATACTGTTAAAACATGAAACACTCAGTGGAAATCATCAACTTTGGCGATGAATTACTCGTTGGTATACGGGAGAATGCGCATTTGTCCTATCTCGGAGAGCAATTGGCCCGTCGCGGTGTGCGCATTCGGCGCAATCAGGTAATCAATGATTCACCGGACGAGATTCATGCTGCCTTTAAATCGGCATGGGAGAATGCCGACGTGATTATCACTACGGGCGGCTTGGGGCCGACGGCGGATGATTTGACTCGTGAGTCAATAGCTGAAGCACTGGGCTTGGATTTGGTATACGACAGCAACATAGCCGTCGCGATTGAGCGTTACTTTGCACGCTTGGGACGTCCGCTTACCGATCGCCAGCGAAAGCAGTGCTACCGTTTTCGCGAAGGTCTTGTGTTGAGCAATGAGCGGGGTACTGCACCCGGTTTGGTGTATAAGAGCCCGCAAGGCAAAATACTAATCATGTTACCTGGACCGACGCACGAGATGCGCCCCATGTTTGAGCAACAGGTTATCCCCTATCTCGAAGCCGAGGGAATTTTTTCTCCCGGAGAAGGCTATTTGCAACTGCGCACTGCAGGGGTTGGCGAATCGGTGGTGGAAGAGCGTTTGGAGCCGCTTTTGGGCAAATATAAAGGGTTGTCGATGGCTTTTTGCGTGCATCAGGGGATAGTTGATGTGCGCTTGCAGAGCATGGATGGCAATATGCCTTTGGATGCCCTGCGCAAAATTGGCTGTGAAGCAAGGCATATTTTGGGTGACGATTTTGTCTGCTTTGGAGATCTGGGTTTGGCTGAGGTTGTTTTTCGCGATTTGCGCGCTTTGGACCGCACCTTGGCTGTGGCGGAGTCTTGTACGGGCGGAATGCTGTGCGATGCCTTTACCGACATTCCCGGTGCCTCCAAAGTGTTTATGGGTGGGGTGGTTTGTTATAACAATGATGCCAAGGTAGGAATGGTGGATGTGCCGGAGATTATACTTGAGCAGCATGGTGCTGTAAGTGCTGAGACAGCTATTGCCATGGCGACCGGCGTGTCAGAAAGATTTTCGTCCGACTATGGCTTGAGTATTACTGGATTTGCCGGGCCTGGTGGAGGCACTGCGGCAAATCCTGTCGGCACTATTTACATGGGCTACCATTCGCCTGTGGGTGTCTGGGGGAATCGAGTTCGTTACACCGGAGAGCGACTCGACGTTAAAGCGCGTGCTGTCAACGCGGCATTAGACTGGATGCGACGGAAATTTCTTGAGCACAAGCTCGAGGAGTTTCTATGCTCCTAATTCAGATGTTGATTTTTTTGTATCAGTTAAAGTGTATGGGTAAGCAAGACCCAGTTAAGAGATGAACACCTTGCCGATTGTCTTTGCTGCAATTATGCCGGTGCTCGCGATCGTTGTTGCCGGCTTTCTTGCGCGGCGACTGAACTGGCTCGATCGACAAGCCGACGAGAGTATCATGCGCTTGGTTGTGCACCTGTTTTATCCCAGTTTGATTTTTTATTTCGTCCTTGGCAACGAAGCACTGCGCAATCCCTTTGCTGTTGCATTGCCGCCACTGGCGGCATTTTTGATGGTAGTTGGCGGGTTTGTATTGGCACTTTGGGTGGGGCGCTGGATAGGCATCAGCGGAATCAAAACGCGGCGCACTTTTGCCCTTAGCACTGGTCTTTTCAATTACGGTTATTTTGCCATTCCCGTATCCTTGCTGGTTTTTGGACGTGAGGTAACCGGGGTGCTACTGGTCTTCAACCTGGGTGTTGAAATTGCGCTCTGGTTCGTTGGGGTGGGGTTTTTGCTTGGCGGCGTTCCCGATCAGTCCAAGTTGAAACGGTTTTTTTCGCCGCCGGTGGTTGCTCTTTTGCTTGCATTGGCGGCCAATTTTCTTGGCTGGGATCGTTGGTTCCCGCGGTTTGTCACCGATGCGTTTGGTCTTTTGGGTTCCTGTGCTATCCCGCTTGGTGTTTTGTTGATAGGTGCGGTTTCCGCCGACTTGGTTAGAGAACTCTCTTTGTTGAAGGAGCGTAATATCACCACTGCCGGAGTATTGCTCCGCCAGGGCTTTTTACCCCTATTATTTCTTGTACTTGCTTGGTTGCTGCCTTTGCCGCGGGAGTTAAAAGCAGTTATCGTTGTGCAGGCGGCTATGCCTTGTGGCATTTTACCCATTGTTTTGGCGCGCTATTATGGGGGTGATGCCGCTGTTGCGATTCGCGTAATCATGGCTTCAATTATCCTTTGTGTCATTACTATACCGTTTTGGATTACGCTGGGTATTAAGTGGTTGGGCTTGCATGGATAAAGTTTGGCGGTTTTCGCGTGATAGGTTTATTAATGTGTTGACAGAACCCCACGTATTCATCTTAATCTATCCTTTTTTCTAGACAGCAATGGCAAATTCAAAAGCAGCTCTTAAGTACATTCGTAAAACAGCAACCCGTACGCTCCGCAACCGTCAGGTTAAAAGTCGTCTAAAGACACTTGCCCGCAAGGTGGATCAAGCCAAGGAGTCCGGCGACAGTGAAGCATTTTCCAGTGCTTCCCGCAACTACATCGCCGAGCTGGAAAGAGCCGCCGGAAAGGGCATTGTTCACGCCAACAAAGTCTCCCGTCACAAAAGTCGCTTGGCTGCCAAGGCTATGCCTGAAGTGGCTGCGGATGCTAGCTAAGCCTTTGTCTGGCACAAGCCAGGTCGGTCATCATTTTCCTTTCCTGTGATGAGTGGCGGGGCATCGATTGAGTCAACGGATTCGCTCGTTGTCAGTTTTCCAGTTGGAATATTTGGCGATCAGTCCGTTCGTTTATCGTTGTTGCACAACGATGAAAACTTTTTTGTGATCTCCAAGCCAGCTGGCATAAGTGTTCGTCAGCACCCATGGGAAGCAGGCACCAGCCTGGACCGTGCACTCAATGATGCCCTACAGCAGAACAAGCAGTGGGTGATCCAGCTTAATTGTGATGTCATTGGCTCGGTTTTTCCGCTGGATCAGTCCATTAGCGGTCCTGTATTATTTGCAAAAAATGCATCCGCTTTAAGCATGGCGCGCAATGCATTTGGTTCTTTTACCTATTTATTTCGCTTTTTGCTTCTTGTCGAAGAAACTGAGAGGGTTAGCGGAGAGAATGAGATGCTTTGCCAAATTCCCCTGCGGGCGGATGACTCACAGGCCCGATTGCACCCGAGCAAGCGTCGCGGAAAGCGTTGTGAGACACGCTTCAAGCGACTTCATCCGGCGCGCAATAGCTGGAGCTTATGGCAAGCGGAAACCACCTTTCCGCGTCTCCATCAAATACGAGCTCACGCGCAGGCCATAGGCATGAAAATTGCCGGTGATAATGTCTACGGAACGGAGCGGGTGCCGGTAGCGAAAGAGCTTCTCAGTAGCGGTAGTGGACCCGGTTTGCAAAAACCGTTACTCGGTCATATGGGCATTCATCTACAAATTTTGAGAATGCCCACCTTTGCTGTCGAACAGCCGTCTATCACTATCAATTGTTCGACCTCTGCAGAATTCGCCAATTGTCTGCGCAAAGCAGATTGGTGAGCCTGCAAGCAACTGTTTCAGGAATCAAAAATTGCCACTGTTGTTTTGCCTTTTGTATCACGGGTGGCGCGAAACAGTGCATTGGTGTTGAAGGGCATGCTGATGTTGCCCTTTCGGTCGATGGCAATGAGTCCACCCAAGGCCTTGGCAGGTGCCAGTCTTTGGTAGATAATTGCATCCGCAGCCTCGTGCAGAGAAGCTTTACCATAACGCATGCGACTGGCGAGATCGTGAGCAACCACATGGCGAATAAAGTGTTCACCATACCCAGTGCAGGAAACGGCACAGGTTTCATTGTCGGCGTAGGTTCCGCAGCCGATTAGCGGCGAATCGCCCACGCGACCAAAAGATTTGTTAGTGAGTCCGCCGGTTGAGGTGCCAGCTGCGAGATTGCCATCGCAATCCAGGGCAACCGCGCCTACTGTACCGAATTTTTCGTGATCCAAAGTAATTTCCCCAGCGGATTGGGCAGCAGACAGCTCTTGAATCCGGTGTTCGGTGATAAACCATTCTGGATCGGCAAAGTCGATTCCCACTTGCTCAGCAAACGCACGGGCACCATTGCCACTGAGCAGGACAAAACGATCGTCCAGCAAAATGCGGTAAGCGAGCTCGATTGGATGACGTACGCCTTCAACAGCTGCAACGGCACCCGCCCTATGGGTTTTCCCGCACATGATAGCTGCATCCATTTCAATCCGACCATCAGAAGTTAACACCGATCCGCGACCTGCATTGAAAAGCGGCGCGGCCTCAAGGATTTTAATTACCTCTGCCACACAATCACAGGCACAGGCACCCTGCTCCAACAGGATCCAGCCATGATCCAATGCTTGTTCCATAATGACGCGATAGGGCAGCTCAGTGCCAGTTGCATTTGGCCCCCTTCGCAACATCCCCGCCCCGCCATGCAAAGCCAAGGCAAATTTGCGCCTCCCAGAGGGCTTACCGTTAGATGCCATGGATATTGAAGCCATCATCTCCTAAAACTCCCTTCCAGAGCCAACTGAAGCAAGCAGAAAATATAACAACAAAATAAACCAGGTATATATATTTCATCTATGAAGTGAATATTTATTTAGGCTGGGGTGGGGTAGCTAATTTAGTGGCTATGGGTCTTGATCAATGGACGGAATGGGTACAATTATACTGTATGGTTATTGATAGCATTGAGCCAAGTATCGAAAAAAAGCGTCAGACGCTGGTGGAAGAAATTGAGCTGATCCCGGACCCTTATGAGCGGCTTGGCTATGTGGTCGATTACGGACGCAAGGCTCAGGAACTGGAACCGGAGTATCGCACGGATCCTTTTAAGATCGAGGGTTGCATGTCGCAACTTTGGGTTGTCCCTGCCTTGCGGGAAGGCCGCTGTTATTTTCGTTCCGATTCGGATTCCGCCATTGTTAAGGGGATTGCGCATTTATTGTGTAACTTTTATTCAGGGCAAAAGCCTGCAGCTATTCTTACTGATGACGCCTCTTTTTTAGCAGAGGTTGGCATTACCCAGCACCTTTCACCCAATCGGCGCAATGGCTTGAGTCGCATTACCGAGAGCATTCACCGATTTGCGCGTTCCTGTCAAAACGAGGAAGCGTGAAAGTTTAAAATGATTCAAATATGGGATGCCCACTGTCACCGGTCACTGGTAGATTCTGAGCCCATAAGCCTGGGAAGTCACTGCTTCAGCATCTGTGGGGCAATAGTCAATGCCACAAAACCGGCGGACTGGCCCAAATTGCCGCTAAGGTCTGACCGTGTCGATGATCGCACTATTATTCATCTTGCTGGCCTGCATCCATGGTTCATTGCCGCATCGCGGGAACTGCCTTGGCGGGATTCATTGAGGGATTTACTGGATCAAGGTTTAGGCGGTATCGGCGAGGTTGGACTGGATGGTGGTCGGGTCAAGCGTGCAGCTGGTTTTACTGAACAGGTGAGTGTTTTTCAATGGCAGTTACAGCTGGCGGCTAAATATGAATTGCCGGTTAGTATTCATGCCGTGCAAGCGAATGGTATTTTGTTAGCAGCGTTGAAGGGAGTTCGTTTGCCTGAGCGGGGGATTCATCTCCACGACATCCATGGACCCCAAGCGCTGATACGGCAAATCCAGCAGTTAAGCGATGTTTGGTTTTCCTATGGTCCCCGTCTACTATTAGCTGCCAACGCTGACTGGCCTGAGCAAGTTTTGCGCGGTATTCCTGAGGATCGTCTGATGTTTGAAACGGATTGTCAGGCAGGCGAGGTGGATTTAGCCAGTGATGCGAAGTTTCCGCTGGCATTGTTACGGTTGGCTGAGTTGCGCAAGCTGCCGATAGCTGAATTGGTTAGCAATTTAACTGACAATACGCGCAGTTATTTTTTAGGACGTTGAGATTGGGCGGGCAATCACCAAGCGAAATCCGGTTGCCGAGTTGATTTGATCGCGTCCCATTCGTTCGCGCGCCGCTGAGCGCGAACGGTCTGCAGAATCCTGCCAACTACCACCGCGAATGACAATTGAGTCGCGACCACGGTATTCGATCCAATCAACCAAGCTAGGCTCATTGGGGAAACGGTCATTGTAGGCATCCAAGGTAAACTCCCAAACATTGCCGTGCATATCGTATAAACCCCATTCATTAGCGGGGAATGAGCGGACTGGTGTGGTCTGGTTCAGTTTAGGGAACTGCGCTGATCGATCAGGATCGCGAGGGTAAACCCCGCGAAAATTCCCTTGTTCCGGGTTCGCGTTGGTGCCCCATGAAAAAGGGGTATTATTACCAGCGCGACTGGCAAATTCCCACTCCAACTGTGTTGGCAGGCGAAAGACGTATCCCTCAGGCAAGCGACCGGCAGCAGACTCCTGTTTCGTCAACATGGCGGCGAATGCCATTGCCGATTCCCAGCTGATGTTTTCCACTGGGTGCTGTGGGTTTTGGAAGCGACTTGGATTTTCGCCAGTGAGTTTTTGATAGAAATCCTGCGTGACCGGAATTTCTGCTATCCAGAATCCCTCTTGAATGACGCCTTCGGGTTGCCGTCCTAAACCATCATTTTCGTTTGGCAAGCGATGTCTTTCGACACGCGGGCTTCCTATGGTGAAGTTGCCGCTGGGTAGCCAAACAAAGCGATAGTTGCTGTAAGGGAAGGTCCAGGGATTGCCGTGGTTAAGCGGTTGCAAGCGATCCGGCGCAACATGCCAGTGCAAATTGGCATTGGCATTTGGCGCAAACGTCTGTGTCACGGCTTCGTGGCCGGCGATGGTGATTTCAATGAAGTATTCTCTGCCTGCAGCCAATTCAATTGTTTGAGCAAATGTATGTTTCTGTCCATTGATCAACAGCATGACTTCAGTGTCAGCGGGATCCGTTTCAATGGTTAAACGTGCGGGTCGTGCTTGCATTGTGAGCGACCAGCTGGACGGTTCGGTTTCGTTTAAGCGCAGGGTTCTGCTTGCGGGCAGATAATCGGGGTGGGAGATCTCCAGTTCGACATTACCCAGCGGCAATAGCAAAGTTCCGTCATTGCTTGAGGATTCCAGTAGTCGGCCGTTCATTTTAATAACGGTATGCTCATTGAAAAGTAAATTATCGTCGCTGTCACTGGCAATTAGTTCGACGGGTAAAGCGCGGGTTATAGGCTTTAGCGGAGGGATTTCGATGCGAGACCAGCTTCCCGGCACTGGTTCAATCGTCATTGAATAAGGGTGATGATGAGATAGTTGGACAACTAATTCTACAGGACCTGCAAAAACCATGCCCTCGATGCGCAGGGGAGCCTGTCCCATTTTTTGTCCATTCAAGATGACATCCGCTCCCTGAGGTTCGGTCAGCACATGCAAACCAGCAGGGCGCAGTTCCTGTTCTGCTTTAAGCGCAACCAGCTGGCTGGTTGGAAAATCCACGGCATTGAATCTTACAGTACGATAGAAGGGGTGGCGGACTTCCAGATCGATAGTTCCTGCAGGCAACAGCATTTCGAATTGTGCCATCTCATTCTCATCTATGGTGCCCAGCTCCTGCCATTCAGCATTAGCCTGATCTGCGAAACGCCAGTATACGATGGATTCGGAGTAGGCGTTAATTTTGGCTTTGGCGAATTGGCGCTGGAGCTCGATGGTAATACGGTTGGGCTTATCGCTACCATCTTCACGTAAAATCCAATCCTCTGCATGATAGCCTTGTGCCTGGATGCGTATCCGTCCCTGTTTAGAGGGGACTACCAAGTAAACCTGACCCTCTGCATTGGTTTGGAATTCCTGGGAATCCCTGCCAACGGTGGTTACGATGGCATTGGAAGGTTGGATTTCCAAAACATGCGTTGCCCGGTCCGGGTTGCGGACAGAGCGAATAGGAGCATCTGCCAGGGTATTGATTTCGACAAGATCCTTATCGCTGCTTTGGGTCCAATTGATAAAAAATGCTGCAGCAATCAACATCAGCACGACGGCGGATAAGCTCAAGGCATGTTTTAGGAGGAAAATGCGCAGATTGCCAAGCCAAGTGTTGCGTCGTCTTTGCCAAGCGGTAAGGGGTTTGACTTTTTGGCCATCCAGCTCTCGCAGAAAGGCCTCAACGGTCTCTTGTCTGTCTTCGGGTGCTTTTGCCAGGGCTTTGAGCAGAGTGGGGTTCCAGTGTGGACTAATGCCAGGTTGTAATTCTGATGGCAAAGTCGCGGGTGTCTCCGGCAAGCGGTTGGTTATGAATTCGTAGCCGATGAGTGCGAGGCCATGGATGTCGGCACGCGGATCGGGTGGTGACCCCGCGCGCATTTCAGGACTCATCCCAGTGACGGGATCCAGTAGTCGCCGCCGTTCTTTACTAATGATGGGTGGGATACCGGCGGAAACCAAGCGCTCAAAAAGCGGTTTGCCAATCATTTCATACATACCCGCACCCCATAGCCGAAACTCATTGTGGCCATCAAAAAGGATGCTGGTAAGGGTAAGATTGTAATGATGAAGCCCTTGCCTGTGGAGTCGCTGAAGCGCCCCGCCGATGGTATTCATCATGGTTTTAACACATTTTTCCGGAATGGGATGAGGAATCCCCTCCATCCTGGTTTCAGGGCATTCTGAAACAGTGCTTTCAGTGTCAATGTTTGGATTGCTATCGGACCGGTATGGCATTCCCTCTTGCATCCAACGCGAGAGGCAATCGCCCGCGAAATACTCATATTGAATGTAGTAGCGCCCGCCTCTTTTGCCGAAGGCCTCAACGGTTAAGAGTCCATTCGTGCGCAATCCCCGCAAGCGTCCGCAAGTCGCATTGAAGCGGCTGGCGAAGGCCGGGTCGGTGCCGACCATGCGGGGGAAGAGTAGTAATAGTTTACGCTTAGCCGTTTCCTCGTTGCGAACGTCGTAGAGGCCGCACAGCAAGTTGTAATTGTGCCGCAGTAGAATGCGTTCACCATCAAACAGCTCCCCCGCCGCCAAAACATCGGCATCCAAACTTTCCGCGCCCAGCGTCGGTCCGGTGTAACTGTCAGAATCCATTCAACAACACTATGGTTTAAGCGGGGCCATTAATCAAGCACGGGTTTAATGAATAAGGCAGCAAAAAGCCCATCCTGCTGTTTCCAGCGGGATGGGCTGAGTGTGGCTAAATTGCCGCCAGTATGGAATTCATTAAATATGGCGAGTAATACCTAATCGAATGAATTTCGCGAGTTTGGTATAGGCCTTTCGCATCGGGTCAATGATCTTCGCTGAGGACGGGATGTGGAATCAGCTTGGCGTAGTCGCTCAAAGGTCCATTATCCAGGCAGCACTCGATGATTTGGCGACCAAGTGGGTCGATGTCATCACAGAGAAACTGACGCAACTCGCGCCGGAAGAAGTCAGCAAGGATGGCCGCACCTTGGTCGTAGGCGGCCTCGCCGACCTCTGGCTGTTTGTCCACCTCGAAGAACCAGGCACCAATGGTGCGCCCCTCAATAACGATTGAGGTGGGGTTCCATCCCAGCAGCGGACAGCGTGAGGCCATCAATCGCTCATTACTGAACATGGCCCCGCCGCGTCGAGCCAGGTATTCACGGGTTACCCATTGGGGCATGAAACCGGTTTTCCATGCACCGATGTGCTGATTGGGAATCAAGGCATATTTGACCAGTGGTGTTTCCTCAATTTGCCTCAGCAAGAGGTTAGCTTGATCAACCATCCGGCCAGTGGCAAAGGGCCAGTAGGAGCCGACACCCTCCGATGACATGCCCTCGGTTTGGATGATGCTCGGATTGGCGTGACCGCGTGGTGCCACCAGGCGCCACAACCAAGCCAGGGCGGGCGGCAGAATGTGGAATAGGCCAATGATGCCATAGGTCGGGGTTTCGCGGGTGCAGGGGGGGCAACGGACCCCGAAGCTGCGCAAGTCGACATCGACCTAGCCAGTGACTACGTTATCGACGATCGCACGCGGGATGATAACGCGAGGATTGGGGCATGGCTGCCCCGGTTCGTCCTCAATGTGTTCCCAGATAAGCGCGGTGCTGTGCGGTTGCGCATCAATATTTAGGAATAGCAGTGGATCGCTCGGGTTGATGGTCATTTCCTCCAGGTGCGGATCGGTGCCGTAGCGGTTGATGTGGTTGACACGCACAAACCAGGCATCCTCGGCATCCATGAGCGATAACTTGCCGCCCTTTTTGTTTAGGGAAGGATGGCAGAGGGCCATATCATCGGTGACAGGATGCAATTCGCAGCTACTTGGCAAGGTCAGACGGCGCCGGTCACCTGTGACCACATTGACTCCCAGCAGGAGTGTACCATCGTCCATACGGTGGGCTTGCTCCAGCATTTCGCTTTTACCACCACCGCTGGCGCCCTCGTGTGAAATAACAATTTTGTTTTCGTAGGGGGTGATGACCTGCACGGTCGAGCAATGCATGGTTACCCATTCCTCGGTTTCGCCAAGGGTTAGCAGCACGCCATAGATACCTTTTTTCGCGCTGGGACCCGGATACAGATTGTAGCTGAAGAGTTCATGCATCCCCGGCAAACGGTTATGGACAACAACTTGCTGGCCATTAAAATGAGTATGGCGAAAAGGTGGAGCGACATAAATAATGGCCTTTGGATTGAAGTCATCCGGAATCTCTTCCGGCGGAATAATACCCTGTAGCATTGCCAAGCCCATGGCAAAAAAGCCAGCGTTGTCTGGACAGATAGCCAGCGCATGGGTGCCCTTGCCGGGCATGCCTGCTGTGAAGGCAAAGATGGCGAGATTTTGTCCCTTCAGCCATTCAATGGTTTCCTGGCGCAAGGGATCGAATTCCTCACCATAACGCGCTTTAAAGGTCGGCTTGTCGGTTGGTTTGGTATCGCCAATTACCATGCAATCAGGATCGCGCCGACGCATGTAGGGTTCGATATAGTTGGCGGCAATGCCATTTTTGACCCGACAGGCACGCGCTTCGAGCACGCTACCTTTGCCCGGGACCTCGTAGGCAACGGAATGCCAGCCGTCAGGACCTACATCGCGAACTGCCAACTCGGCAATTTCGGCGACCGTTCCCGCCATGCTGACAGAAGGAGCTGCTTCCAGTAGCTCCTTGGTAATGCCAGTGAATTTTATAGGTAATACGGATAGGTCGTGGTTTGTGGTTATCATAATAGCCCTTAATTTATCAGAACCTTACCATTAGATCTACGCAAATTTTTATTGAATACGCATATTTTTACCTTAAATTAAGATTAATATGAGAGATTTAATACAAAATACATGGATAAACCGTTTGTTGGGTTCCTCGCGTTGGCATGAGTTATGCGAGGAACTCGATGAGTTGGCAGACTTGAGTCTGGACTGGCTAGCATCTGATGGCCGCTGCAATAACCCGCCGGCTTGGCTGAAAGATGTCTCATTGACGGATTGGCTATATTCGCTACCGCGTGGGCGACGATACTACAACCGATTCTGGTCGGATTTGTGCGAATCGCAACCAAAAGCTGCCGTAGAGCGGGTTTGCGATGCCGGACTGGTGCATCTGCTGGTGCCATTGTGGTATCGGGGGGCTTGGGTTGGCAGTTTGTTTGTTGGCGGGTATCGGGAAGGTGCATTCGATCTGGAAACGCGAAATCGTTTGCGACATTTTATCGACCGGCTAGGTTTGCTTGAAGATCCCTCCCACACCTCGCGATTAATTGAAGGGGTGCGCTGTGTTAGTGGGCGGTTTCACCGCGCCATCCGCAATCGCCTGCAGGATGCGGCGATCAGCCTTGCCGAAATATTCGAATCCCGTATGGATGAAAAGCTGGGCCGTCCGATGCCCAAATCGGTTGGTCAAGTCTGTCAATGGATTCAGCGCAACTTTGAGCGACCGCTGACGCTCCCCGAAGCGGCAGCGATCGCGGGTATGAACGAAAGTTACTTTTGCCGTTTATTCCGGATGAGCACGGGATTGCGCTTTATTGACTATGTCAACGAGGTACGGCTCAATGAAGCCCGTCATCGCTTGTCAAATCCGCGTCAGCGCATCGCCGAAATCGCATTTGCCAGTGGGTTTGGTTCGTTATCTCAATTCAATCGTGCATTCATCCGCTCCAATGGTTGCAATCCGCGCCAGTGGCGCGCCCGTCAATTGGCAGCAACCTGATTTCATTTAGTGATTTCAAAAAAGGACTCTTGCATCAGGCAGATCATCCCAATCATTCAAGGCCGCTGCCACTGATCCTATTTAAAACGAACTATCCGCGACCGGCAGCTTCGGTAGGAATACCTTCGGGGCGGTTGTGGCGAAATTGAAAGCGATTGATGTCGCGCAGGTCAGCCTCTTTAACCTGATCCGTGAAATGCTTGACGTTCTGCAAATCCATTAATGTGCGTGGAGCCCGCTCAAAGCGCCAAGCGCGGTCATCGGTATCGACATGCGCACGTTCGCGCAGATCGGCCATGCGTTGATTGTGGCGGGCCATACCATAAACTTGTTCCGGCATGGTCACGACTTCCGTTTCAAATCGGCGCTGTGCCAGTCGATTCTCCTGATTGGGATCTATGCCCGCACGGCGTTGACCCAAGGGTGAAAATTGTTTGCGCCATTCTTCAATCCCAAAGCGCTGATCCTGCAGGAGTGAGGTGCCGCCCATTTCGGCGCGTTGTATTGGCACCTGTTTTTGCTCGATGCGATCTGCACGCTGACCCGCAAAGGAGACTCCACTGCGGCGATTTTGGGCATCGGCCGAGGGAGCGAAAACGGTGAAGCTGGCAAAGACAACCAAGGCAGAGAGTGCAAACGAGGTGATGCGTATCATGGTGTTTAAATTGACAACTACTGCTAAACGAGGCAAGGTAATATTCGTATTCCGTTGGAAATACATAGATCAAAAAGACGCTTTACAGCCTGTTCCATTTTGGCATAATGTGAAGTTTCCATTCGTTTTACTTATTCTCCATCGGTATTTGATCCCCCAAGAATGCCGGGTTCATGATGATTTTATAGTAAGTAATTCAATGGTATGTTTTTAGAGCTCGCTCTGATTTTTTTGCTGGGTGCTTTGGGCGCGGGTTTTTTCGTCTACGCGTTTCTGAGCAAGCGTCAGCAATCGCTGATGCGGCGTTCTGAGGAACAGCGCGCAATGGAGCGTCGCGAAGAGCGTTTGGCGATGCGAGAAGAGCAGTCGCAGTGGATGGCTGCGCATGAAAAGGAGCGACTTGAGTTTGAGCGTGAAATCTCGCGTGAGCGTCAAGCTATTGAGTTGGAAGCCAAGCGGGTGGAATCGCTGGAGAAAGCCCTGCAGGATACTGAGCGGGAGTTGCGGAGTGAGGGCGGACGCCTGGAGTCACTTGATCTTGAGTTGCGTAACGGGATGCATGAATTGACCAAGCAGCGTCGTTTATTACAACTCAAGTTGCATGCCTTGACGCGCATGGACAAGCAGGCAGCCCGTCGGGAGTTGATACGCTTGACCGAGGAATCTTGTGCCGATGAGTTGCGCGATTTGCGGGCGCAGCTGTTGGGTCGAAGTGAGAGCGAGATCAATGAGCAGGCGCAACGCACTCTGCTGGCTGCCATGCAACGCATTACTGCGCGGCCTATGAATGATGCCACGGCGACAGTTGTGACTCTTAGTAGTGAAGATTTGAAGGGCCGCATTATCGGTCGGGAAGGGCGCAATATTCGTACTTTTGAGCAAGCAACCGGAACAACTTTGTTGATTGATGAAACACCCGACAGCGTTTTGATTTCCTGCTTCGATCCGGTCCGACGTGAAATTGCCCGCATCGCCTTGGAGCAGTTGCTAAAGGATGGCCGCATTCATCCTGCAAGCATTGAGGAAGCGGTGGTTGATGCGACCGAGGCCATGCATAGCAACGTCATTGAGTTTGGCGAAGGTGCTTTGCGAGAACTGCGGATCGGTGGTGTGCATGCGGAGCTGATTCAATTACTTGGCAAGCTGCATTATCGCTTGTCCAACAACCAGAACACGCTCAAGCACTCGATTGAAGTCGCCCAGCTGGCATCGCTATTGGCAGCAGAGTTGGGATTGGATACGGCGCTTGCATTGCGGGCGGGTCTTTTTCACGATGTTGGCAAGAGCATGGAGGAGCATTTTGAACACAGCCACGCCAAAGCGGGTGCGGATCTACTGAAGCGTCTCGGCGAAGATGATCGGGTTGTCAATGCGGTGGCTGCACACCATGAAGAGGTACCTGCGGAAAGTCCTTATGCGCCACTGATAATGGTTGCGGATGCCCTATCAGCAGTGCGTCCGGGCGCGCGCACCTCATCGATTGAAGGATTTATTGAGCGGGTGCGAACCATTGAGGCGATTGCCAAGGAGGAACCCGGGGTGGTGGAGGCGTATGCCTTGCAAGCGGGGCGTGAGCTAAGGGTTATTATCCAACCGGAACGGGTTGGTGAGGAGGCGGCACGTGTATTGGCGCGTCGCTTGCGTCAGCGGATTGAGGAGGAGATGACATATCCTGGATCGATTCGCATCACGGTGATTCGCGAGCAGCGTTTTGTCGAAACGGCGACTTAAAGCATCAATACTATGCGGGTATTACTGGCATTTGATAAATTCAAGGAGGCGCTGACAGCGTCCGATGCCTGTCGAGTGGTAGTGCGCGCACTAGCCGGTAAGGGTATGGATGTGGTTGAGCGGCCATTGACTGATGGCGGAGAGGGATTTTGCACGCTGCTCACTGAGGCGGCTGGTGGTGAACTGGATTGGCAGAAGACGGAAGGGCCACTGGGGGAATGGCATTCCGCGCCAGTTGGTTGGGTGCAATGGAATCGACTGCCAGCTGCTGTTTGGCAAGTTTTGCCCCGGCAGGCGCTGAAAGACGAAGCTGGTGGACGGCTGGCCGTTATTGGCATGGCGGAGGCGGCGGGTTTAGAGCAGGTAGCGAAAGGCTTTCGTGATCCTTGGCGAACCACAACCTTGGGCGTGGGCAGGCAGTTGCGGCAGGCCATTCAAGCGGATGCCAAGGCAATCTTCATTGGCCTTGGCGGGAGTGCGACCTGCGACTTGGGCTTGGGTGTACTCCATGGCGTGGGTTTTCGCTTTCTTGATGCGAAGGGTAAAGCACAGTTGCCATTGCCGTGCAATTGGTCCGGAATTGTTACGATAGTCCCACCGCAGGCATCCTTTCGCAATGCTTTACCAGCAATTTTTCTCGCTTGCGATGTGGATAATCCCTTGTTGGGTCCGCGCGGAGCAGGACCGGTTTTTGGTCCGCAGAAAGGATTGCGGCAGACAGAATTGTCGCACTGGGAGGCTTTGGCAGCAAAAATGGCGGACTTATTGGAACAGGCTTGCGGCGCCAGCGCGTCAACGCGCGATCTGGCCGGTGCCGGTGCTGCCGGTGGCTTTGCCTATGGATTGACGGTGGGGCTTGCAGCCAAAATGGTTCCCGGCTTCGATCTGGTTGCCAGCTGGCTTGATTTGGAAACGGCGGTTGCCTCCGCCGATTGTGTGGTTACCGGCGAAGGACGCTGGGATGCTGGCTCGCTATCCGGCAAAGGTCCCTATGCTGTTGCCGTCATGGCTGATCGTTTGTGTAAACCCGTTGGCGTCTTTGCCGGCAGTGTTGATAAGGCTGCGGCAGAGAAGGTGCAAAAAGCGCTGACGCAAGTTAGCGTACACGCTATCTCACCAGTCGATTTGTCCTTGGAAGAAGCGCTGAGAACGACCCATCGCCATCTGCCGGAGAGCGTTATTGATTGGCTTTTGCGCTTGAATCGGGTTTGATTAAGTAATGAATAGTCTTGCGTCCATGATTCCAGGGGTGGAATTCAGTCACCAGGATAAGCGGCACGAGCCTTTATTCTGACTAACGATCACCGACTCTCTGTAGTAAATGCGTTTTTTCCCAAAAGCCTCCCTTGTCAATGCGATCGCAGATGCCTTACTGGAAACTGCTGATAGCTATGATTTGAGTGCACTGCTCATACTGGTACCAACTGCGGAGGCGGGTCGCCGTCTCATTGAAACGCTCGCCTTGAAAGCAGCGCAAAATCAGCGGGCATTATTCGTTCCCCGTGTTGTTACGCCAAAGCAATTGCCGGGCTTGGTCATCGCCACCGGGCCACGGCCATTGGCAAGTCAGGCTGCCTGTCTGGCTGCTTGGCATAGCGTATTGGATAAAGTGGACCTCCAATCATTGAAGGTGCTTTTCCCGGTGCTGCCCCAGCCTGGCAGGGCATGGCGGCAGGGCATGGCCAATCAACTGTTTGACTTGCAACAACAGTTGGCGGAGGGCGGTTGGTCGTTTGCAGCGGTCGCCAGCGATTGTGATGAACTGCCAAAAATTGAGCGCGGACGCTGGCAGGCGTTGGCGCAACTGGAAAGCCTATTCCAGCAGACGCTGGAGCGACTTGGCTGGCGTGATCCCTTCGCCGCTGAGCGAGCGATTCTCACCGATCAGCCGCCAACGCCTCCTGTGCCGATTAAGCGCATCATCCTTTGTGCGGTGCCGTCGCCATTGCCATTGGTGGTTCGCTATCTGGAATGTTTGGCAGGTGTGGGTTATCCGATTGAGGTGTGGACATCTGCCACAGCAGCCGAGGCCAATACGCTCGACCGCTGGGGACGTCCATTGCTTACCCACTGGACGCAATGTCCGTTGACATTTGTCGCCGCAGAGTCGATGCAGCTGCATGCGGTCTCACGCGCTCCGCAGGGCTTGTTGCAATGCCTTCGCAATGCGCTGGAATCGGATAGGGAGACTGCTGCAATTGGTGTTGTCGATCCTGCTCTGCTCCCGGCGGTAGCTCAAGTTTGCCGGCAGCTTGGCTTGCGGCCCAACGATCCATCGGGGAAGTCATTGGCGGATAGTGCCATTGGGCGTGTTTTGGTGGCTTGGATCGTGGGGGCGGAGGATGCCACTGTGGCAAGAGTCCGCAACTTGTTACAATCACCCCTGGTATGGTCTTTGGTAGTCAAAAAAGTTAGCGATGAAGACAGCGGTTTTACCATTACTCAGGAGCAGGCATTGAAGTCACTGGACCGACTGGTTGAAAAGCACTTTGCGCAAACCCTGGAAGATTTGAGGCATTTTGCCAAGGCGGAAGGCAGCTCATCAGGCGTTGATTTTTGCCGTGTCTGTGAATGGCTGAATCGTAGTTTTGCCAGTATTGCAGCAACCAGAGTGCAGCGGATCGAAAGCTTGGGCGACTGGTTGGCGGATTGCCTGGAAGCACAGCCTATTTCGGCGATTGCCCGTGAGGAAGTCGAGTCGATGCGACGATTACTGGAGGAAATGGATGCGATCGAGAGGCATCTGCAATCAAATGCCGCATCGGAGCAAGGAGTTTTAGCCGATGCCATGTTGCCTATTTTACTCGAGCGTTTGCGTTCCATGCGGGTTTACATTCCCGATCCCGCGGCTGATATCGATTTGCTTGGTTGGTTGGAGCTGCCATGGGTGGATACGCAACATCTCCTGCTCTGTGGACTCAATGAAGGGGTGGTTCCGCAGTCGGTTAGGGGCGACCTTTTTCTGCCGGAGTCACTGCGCGTAAGCCTGGGGTTGACCACTAACGATCAGCGCTATGCTAGTGACAGTTTGCTCTTTGCCACTGTTCAGCGTCAGCTGCCAGCTTTGGCAAGAGCGGCGATATACATACCAAAGGCCGCTGCCGATGGCACCCCGCTGCGTCCCTCGCGCTTATTGTTCCGTTGTGATGACTCATCCCTGCTTCAGCGCGCACGGCAATTATTCGGCACGGAATCTCCATACATGACAAACCCAACAATAACGCGCAACTCGCATTTATCACTGCGTGCGCCCGAGGGGTTGCGTCTGCCGGAGGCGCTTTCATTTAGCGCATTAAGCGACTACCTTCGCTGTCCCTTCCGTTTCTTTCTTAGTCATATTTTGGGAATGCGCGCACCCCGCTACGATGCATTGGATATGGATTTGGCTAACTTTGGAACGGTGCTGCATGTCGCTTGCAATGCCTTGAAAGGTTGGTCTTATGAGCAATTCGAAGATCCCCAAGTTGCCAGCCAACACTTATCAGCCGCTTTGGACTGTGAGTTGCGCGAACGCTTTGGTGGAATGAAGTCCTTTTCCATGGCGGTGCAACGTGAATTACTGGAATCGCGTTTGCAAATGTTGGCAAGTGTGATGGTGGAGCGGACGCAAAGGCTCTCGGAGGGAACGATTACAGCGACCGAGATACCGGTTAACTTGAGGATAGCGGGGATGGAGCTGCGGGGCCGTATCGACCGAATTGATCAATTGCCGCGAGGAGCCGTTTTGGTGGATTATAAAACTTCCAAAAAAGCAAAATCCCCGCTGGAAGCGCATTGGAGTAAAATGCCCCGCGCTGGTTTGCCGCCGCATGTGCCGGAGTCAGCCGCATGTGTCATCGGTGGACAGGAGGGGTATTGGACCGATCTGCAATTGCCTTTGTATGCCTTAACTATGGAAGCGGAATACGGATTTCCGCTTGAGGTGGCTTATTGTAATCTACCCGATTCTGCCGAAAAAGCCGCCTGGGCGAGTTGGCCGGAATGGTCGCGAGATATCAGTGAGCAAGCCCTTGCCTGTGCCAACGACCTTGTTATGCGCATTCAAAACGGTTACTTCTGGCCACCTAACAAAACCATTCCACCAGAGTGGGATGCCTTCGATTGCCTGTTCCCAGAGGGTATCGAATTGGGATTTTGCAGCGCAAGCTTGTCGCCCTATCGCTTTGCGGACTGCCGTGACGACCACCACCAGAGGACTGCACCTGCGAGTAATACCCAAATAGAATAAAATTGTCCGCGACTGATACCTGCAATCAGAGGTGCGTCCGGCTCGCGAAACAGTTCGCCAATCATGCGAAGGATGGCATAGCCCATCAAGAATTCGGCGCTTAACTTTCCGCATGATGGTTTGCCAAACCAGAAGCGCAATTGCAGGTAGAGTAATAAAAGCCCGCCTTCCAGTGCTGCCTGGTAGAGCTGTGAGGGATGGCGTGCGGGGATCATTAAAGTTCCGCTAGCGGCATCCCATGTCGCTGGTGCATCAGGAAAAATTACGCCCCAACGCACAGCTGTCACCTTGCCCCAGAGTTCACCATTGATGAAATTGGCGATCCGCCCTAGCATTAACCCCAGCGGTGCGATGACGACGACCCGGTCAGAGGCTAGCAGCAGATTTATGTTTGTGCTGCGGGCAAACAGACATAGTGCAACAGCCACCCCAATAAAGCCGCCATGACTGGCCATGCCACCCTCCCAGACGCGCAACAAGCGCAGCGGATTTGCCAACAGACCGGCAGTGTCGTAGAAGAGGTAGTAACCAAGGCGTCCACCCAGCAACACACCGATGACCAGATATGTCATCATAGAAAGTGCGGCTTCGGATGAGAAACCGCGTGCACCATAGCGATCCGCCAAACGGAAAAACCCATAGGCAGCCACAAACGCCAGTAGGTAAGCCATGCCGTAGAAACGGATGCCGTCCAAGCCGAGCGGATTGTCCGGAAAACGTAAAATAAACGGACTCAGATCGTGCACCCAATGGGCAATAAATGTAGGCATCATTGTTGTTTAAAAGCAAAGCGTTGCTCGATATCGCGCAACGGTTATCGTTGCGCCTCTGTTAACTGCCCGAAACTAGAAGGGTTGTCGCGCTTCAGGCGTTCTATTGCGATTTCGTATGCACTATCCATATAGCACCATCCATGAGCCTGCCTGTGAAGAATTGCAACATTGTATGAATGAAGACGAAACAAAAGGTAACAGAAGGAAGTGGACGTTGCTGGTGCCTGGCTATGAAGGTAGGGGAATACCCCATTTTGTTGCGGACGTTTATAGGCTATACTGCAGGACTATGAAATACATTACCACATCACTTCTCACACTCGTTACTCTTTCTTTTTCGCTTACTGTCGGTTGCAAGCCAGCCAACGACAGGTCTCAGGCAACTGAAACCACGTGGCAGGAAACAACCCGCACTGAAGCGGCAACTGGTCAAACCGCTCGCAACTGGGAGGCATACACTTTTGAGCAGAGGTCGCAATTCGTCGTCTCGATGGAAGCGGAACTTGCATCGATCAATCAAAGTATTGATGAACTCGCCGCCCGGATCGGGAGGTCGGATGAGAAAGTGCAGTCCCTTGCCACTCCCCGCCTCAACGAACTGCGCAATCAGGCGGATCTTCTCAAAGAACATATCGACGAGGTCAAAGGTGCCAGCGCTTCCACTTGGGAGAAGGTCAAAGCCACGACTCATGAAACCTATGAAAGTCTAAAAAATAATTTCAACAGCGCTCGTCAATGGATGAGCGATAGGATCGAACCATGAGTGAGTTAATTACATGAAATATCCCTCTCGCTACTGCCCGGAACATTCTTCCAGCCACAAAAATCCTAAAACCATTAAATTATGATCTATACACTAGCAGTTATCTTACTTGTCCTTTGGCTGCTTGGGCTCGTTAGCAGCTACACCTTGGGAGGGTTTATCCATGTTCTCCTGGTTGTTGCCGTCATCGTTATTATCGTCCGTTTGCTCCAAGGCCGTCGGGTATAAAGCCATGCAAACTTACAGGGCTGATACGCTCTTCGTTGGCAATCACTGCCATGGACTTGCGATCAGTAAGATCTCTCCACCGGATAATCCTCCCTCCAGGGCAACGCCGGAGGCTTTTATTTCTGTTGGTTGAACCGATTGACGCTGTTTTTTTCCGTCTTTCAAGAGGATGACAAACACGCCATTCTGATCTTGTAGCAATGCGCTGAAGGGGACGATTATTTGTGAGGGTGGTGCAATTGACCGGATCACGGCTGAGACCACATCACCAACACGCAGAGCATCGGATGGATCTTTGAGCGTCACAATTAAGGCATTAGAGTCCTCTGACACTTCGATTTTGGAAACGCCCATGTCGCGACT
Organism: Puniceicoccaceae bacterium; assembly: GCA_007117865.1. Taxonomy (GTDB): domain Bacteria; phylum Verrucomicrobiota; class Verrucomicrobiia; order Opitutales; family Coraliomargaritaceae; genus SKFT01. Next base: position 26,213 of record SKFT01000110.1, read on the forward strand.
GAGGTCGCTTGGGTTGATGATGGTTATCTCCACGGGCTCGTTTAACACCCAACTGGCATCGGTTGGCAATTGGAAGCTGACTTTGGCACTGTTGTCCGTTTCAATCGTGTATAGCGCTTGTCCCGCACGCAGGGTTTCGCCCTCTTCGGCGTGCACCGCTCTGACGATACCGTTGACGCCGCCAACCATCGAGCTGGCGGCCTCAGCGGCTTGCGCTTCAGCCAGTTGTTGTTCCGCCAGCTGTTGGTTGTATTCGCGGGCTTGAAGCATTTCCGCTGCCGCCAACACGGCGCGCTCCTCTACTGAGCCCGCTTCAAATAATAATCGTTGCCGTCTCAACTCGCCCTCCGCCTGAGTGTAGGCGGATAGAGCCCGGGTGCGTATTTGCATCGCTGCGTCTATCGCCTCACGTAAAGGGGCAGGATTTAACCGCGCCGCAGGCAGGTCTGGTGTTACGATACGTCCTGGACGCAAATTGACTTCCATTAACGTGCCGTCGATCGGAAAGCTTAAATCCAAATAGGGCGCACTTATGACCTCAGCATTGAAACGCAAGGCTGCCCGGGGGGTTGGATTTGGCACTGTAAACGGCTTCAATAGCGGTTGTGCCTCGACCTTGGATCGCTCGGTTTCCGCTCCATTATGAGTGCTTGCAGCTCTATTCGTTTTGGGCTCGCAGCCAACCAGGAACAATAGTGCTAACGTAAATAAACGCGTTAGGCAAAGATGGGATGATCTTGCATTTATTGTAGAATTCCAGAATTGTGTAAATGGTATCATTAATCGCTAATATGAATGCTGATTTGGAAAGTGCAATGCAATGCTTACAGGCCGAGCTGCCTGGTAGAATATTGTTGGATGAAGACTCGCGATTTGCCGCTTCTTATGACAACCTGCGCATTTCGCGTATGCCGGATGTGGTCGTGCGGGTGCATGAGGCAGCTGATGTGGGACGCTGTCTCGCAATTGCCCATCAATACGGGATAAGTGTTACGACCCGGGGCGCTGGCTCTTCGGCGACTGGCAGTGCGGTACCAGTATATGCTGGCATAGTATTGGATCTTTCCGCGTTGGGTGATTTCTCCATTGATGTGACAACGCGGATGGCTTCCGTTGAGGCAGGGGTGGTGACTGCCGACTTGCAGGCGGCAGCAGAGGCCAAGGGCTTGTTTTATCCTCCGGACCCGTCATCCAAATCGTACTCAACCATTGGTGGCAACATCGCTTGCAATGCCGGGGGAATGCGCTGTCTTAAATATGGTGTGACTCGCGATTATGTCGTGGCACTGGAGGGTTTTCTGGCAGATGGCAGTCCTTTTCGCTGGGGACTTCCCTTGCGCAAGTATGCTTCCGGCTTTAACATGCGGGACTTGTTCATTGGCTCTGAAGGGATGCTTGGAGTTGTCACAAAAGCTTATTTGCGATTGCTGTCACTGCCTGCAGTTCGCTGGACTGCCATGGTTGCGTTTGCGGATGAGGAAACGGCTCTGGAAACTGGTGTGCTCAGATTGCTGAAAGCTGGCTTTGCGCCGTCCATTTTGGAGTTTCTCGATCGTCAGTCCGTCGTTTGCGCTGAAATGCGCAAGGGGCAGCCAGTTTTCCCGGGACAGCCAGGCAGCACATTGTTATTGATTGAATTAGATGGCATGGATGCGCAAAAGGTCGCCCAGCGCGGTCGCGATTTAATCACTTTGTTACAACCGTCAAGCCGTTCCTATCATGTTGCGGCCAATGCCTCCGAGGCGGAGTCCATCTGGCAGGTGAGGCGCACTTGTTCTCAGTCGATGTTTGCCCTTGGCGATACCAAGTTGAATGAAGATGTCGTGGTGCCTCTGGATAAGCAGAGCGAACTGCTTCGTAAAACTCTGCAATTGCGCGAAGATATCGGTTTGGCGACGCCAACCTTTGGTCATGCTGGAGACGGCAACTTACATGTGCACATCATGTATAACCGGAATGATGCGGATCATGTTGCCAAAGCCAAGCTGGGCATTCGCCAGTTGATGCAGTCGGTTGTCGCTCTTGGAGGTGTCATCACCGGTGAACACGGTATCGGTCTGGCAAAGTCCAGTTACTTCGACTTACAGCACTCGCCAGCTGAAATTGCCTCCATGCAAGCGGTTAAAAAAGCACTCGACCCGAAGGGCATTCTGAATCCTGGCAAAATGTTCATTCCGTTTGAAGTCTGGAATGAAGCTACGTTGAATGTTTCCATGCCATGGGATCACCGCTAGCAGCCCGTCGTGCTTAGCCAATCTAAAAATTCATCAACAAACGACAGTCTATAGTGGTGCCGTAAGGCAGTATCGATAAAACAGGCTGCTAAGCTTCTGGTAAACGCACATTGGCATCGCGTAAAGCATTGCTCAGCTCCAACAACAGAGCCTGGCGGTCGGTTGCAAAGATGAAGCGGTCGCTGCCTAGGCTGCGGTAGGCTTCTGCGATGACGCTGGTCGATGGGCGACGCATTGACAGAAGGCGGCGCAGCAGATGGGGGACCTCGGTTGAATTCCCAAGAGCGATCTCAATGCTGATCAGCTCAGTCAAAGCCGACTGATTGCCGGGATTGCGGCGGTAGGCAGTTGACAGCACCCGTTGGGCTTCGTGAGGACGACTGATGTTTTCTAATCGACGAGCGACTGCGAGGAAGGTCTGCACCCTTACATCTTCGGCATTGAGGAAGTTTTGCAGGTAAATTTGTCCCAAGTCCTCGCGTCCAACCGCAAAACTGGCAACAGCGCGCAGGCTATTGAAGATGGAACTACGGGATTCCAGCCAAGCTGGATTTTCGACAACCAATTCATCGGCAAACTGGGTCGCGCCCGAGTAGTCCTTTGAGACGATATGTGCTTCTATTAGCAGAAGTGCGAATGCGCTGTTCATGTAATCATTCTCGAGTGCCAGCTGATAGGTGCGGCGGGCGAGATTAATATTGCCGGTATCGGCGGCAAAGTTGGCCAGCGATGTAATGGCTGCTTCGTCCTCCCGGAACTGGCGAAGGATCTGGATTGCCTCGCGTTCCGCACGTTCATCGTCACCACTGGCCTTGTAAATATACAACAACTCGACACGCGGAGCGACTGCCAAGGGATTGGTGGCACTGCGCAGAATGGCATAGCGTCGGGCGCGGTCCAAATTATTTTCTTCACGGTGGTAACGGCTGAGTTGGAGTATGATGGGCTCGCTGTTTGGGAATTGCCTAAGGGCATCTTCCAATTGATTGATGGCTGTGTTTCTGTGGCCGCGATCCCAGTTAATTTGGGCAGTGAGCAAGACCCCCTCGACGGCGCTGCTCAGTTCATAATCGCGCAAATAGGCTTCAGCGCGATCAAAATTGCCCCGGTAATGATTTGCCCGTGCTGCGCCAAAAGCCAGGATTTGGTTAAATGCTTTTTGTTGTCCCTTGCGTCCCGGCACGATGTATCGATCCGCTATTTCCTGCATTTTCTCATCCATTTGATGGCGCAGAAGGAGTCCTACTGTGCGGCGAAGGAAATCCACGTCCTCATTACCTCCGAAGCGCAGACCATCAATCATGGCTTCGGCGGCGAGATCCTGTCTGCGCCAGCCAAATTCGTATATTTCGGCAAGCACGGTGCGTCCTTGCAAATGACTGGGTGCCCGCAGGATTCCCACGCGCAATTTATTGAAAGCCGATCTGCCATCGCCGCGTTCCAAAGCCGCCAAGCCCTCCTCGATGTGGAAAGTGCCCATTTCAACGCGATGGCTATCAAGGCGAAACGGCAGGGTAATCATGTTGGAGAAAGTAACATCGGCAAAATCGTGTTGGTATTTGAAATAAAAATAGAGCAATGCTGCCACACTGACCCAGGAGCCTACGAAAAGGAAGCACATCAGAGCGATGATACGCCCCCAGCGGAAGCCCAGAATCATTCTGCCCTGTGCGTTACGGCGCTGAACCATAAAGCCCAATAAAACAGGACGTTCCCGGGGCGTGGTGGGTGATTTCACCGATACATTGTTGGCAGGTGGAGGTATTTTATGGGTGGTCATTATACAATAGGGTGAATAACAAATATTTGGACTGATGGTTGTGACAGGTGTTCCATCTTAATTGGCGGCAATAAGTTGTTGGCGATTGGGTTGGGTTTGTTTTCTTGCGGCAATTGCCCACTGGTAAACATTTTCGTAGGCAGCGGCGGAACGATCCCAGGAAAAATCCTGACTCATGGCATTTTGCTGTAGTTGTTGGAGAGCCTCAGGCGAATCATAGAAAGTGGCGCAAGCCCAGCCGATGGTGTCATATAATCCACCCGCAGTGGGATCGCGAAACACAAAGCCAGTGCCACTGCGCGAGGCTTCATTAAATGACTCTACGGTATCGTGCAAGCCGCCTGTGTCGCGCACAACCGGTAGCGTACCGTAGCGCATAGCGTAAATTTGGCTGAGGCCACAAGGTTCAAAGCGGGAAGGCATGATGAGGAAGTCGGAGCCGGCAATGAGGGTATGGGCGAGGCGATTGTCGAAGCCAAGGAAAACGCCCAGCTGGCCGGGAAATCTCTCAGCCAAGCGGGCAAAGGTATTTTCGAGTAAAGGATCGCCAGTGCCAATCAGCGCAATTTGAATCTCCATGGATGCAAGCAAACGGGGCACAATGGTGGCCAGTAAATCCAATCCCTTTTGATCAACCAGTCTGGAGACGACTCCGAAGAGAGGTATTTTGTTATTTTCCGCTAACTGGAAATGGCATTGCAATGCGTGTTTGCAAATGGCTTTGCCGGAGAGATCGGCGGCGCTAAAAGTCGCGGGAATGAGCGTGTCGGACTGAGGATTCCATTCGTCGGTATCGATGCCGTTGAGGATGCCGATCAAGTCGCCCGCGCGAAAGCGAAGCAGCGGATCGAGTCCACAACCACCAGGTGAGGATTGGATTTCGCGGGCATAAGTTGGGCTGACGGTAGTGATTTTACTGGCGTTGTAGAGACCGCCCTTGAGCAGGTTTAGGTTGCCATAACTCTCCAGGCAATCGCTGCGGAAGGTGGATTCAGGCAAGCCCGCGTAGCGCAGCACTGCGTGCGGGCAAAAGCCCTGATGTTGCATATTGTGAAGGGTCAATACCGTTGCGCACTGTGCAATGGGATCCTCTGCCAGAGTCGTATTCAGGTAAACTGGCAGTAGGGCGGTCGGCCAATCGTGCAGATGGAAAATATCGGGAGTCCACTGTAAATAAGCGCACAAGTCGATAGCCGCGCGATTAAAGAAGGCAAAGCGGTAGCCATTATCAGCATCACTACCGCTGGGACCGGTGTAGACGGATTCGCTGTCAAAAAAGGCGTTGTGCTCAATACAGTAGAGCGGCACCCCAGAATCCGGCAGGGTGGTGTGCCAAACTCTGCCGTAGGCAGTTGCCTCGCCCATGTGAACAACCAAAGGTTGCAGGCCAGGCTTGGGTTCGTGCAAGCCCTTCAGGTTTTTATAGCGGGGCAATACGATACGCACATCATGGCCCATTTTGTGGAGGACTTTAGCCAATGAAGCCACAACATCAGCCAAGCCACCGACTTTAACAACGGGTGTTACTTCTGGCGTAACCATTAAAATGCGCATGGATTGCTTCTTTTTGGAAGGACTCATCAAATGAAAATCGGTAAAAAATCAGTATCCACTCAGGCATTCAGTCCCAGGCGTTTATGCAGGTTAAAAAGCGGCAGGAGGGCAAGTAGTCCGATACTGGTAACGATCAAAATGAGAAAACCAGTCACATCGTGGACGCTACCGATATCGCCAAAGAGGGGCAGGTGCCAATGATCATTAAGCGCATCCGAGCCACGGCTATAGGCCCAATAAGTTAAAAACAAACTACGGATAAAATTGGTGATCAGAGCGAAAAACATGGCCAGGCCAACCAGTAGGATTTTTTTCCAAAATCGATCCAAAAAGACGGCGCCGAGAAAAGACCCGGCGAACAGGCAGGCGGTAAGTGAGCGAATACCGGAGCAGGCCTCTTCCACCCCGACCCGACCCTCTGGCAGTATCAGGACGTTACCTTCGCGAATCAGCGGATGGCCGAGGATATCGAAAGTATTGAAAACGACAACAGTAACCTGAGTCAACAAGGCCACACGGATACGGGTTTCCAGCACCGAAACCATGGGCGCGGAGAGCATCCAAATCATAGCAGGAAAGAGAAACAGGCAGGTAATGGCTAGTCGTGCGTGCAAGGTGCGAGGGTTGCCGTGGGGAGTTTTTTCGCTGAGAAAGAAGACCGTGCTCAAAACCAGTCCGGCAAAACCCGTGGAAAGTGCGAGTGAGGCAGGATTTTCCGGGCCCGCGACGGATCGCAATAGCGCGCCGATAGCAAAAAGGATAAGTGAACCGAGCCAGCCGAGGGTAAAAGCAAGTGTTACCAAGCGGGTTAGCGGGTAGGGTTCCCCGGTATTGCTTTCTTTGGCAATGGGTTGAAAGAAATAGCGCTTAATGGTTGGCCACCGGTCGAATAGGACGTAGGCGACAAAGAATGGAACCAGATAGCCAAAACTGTAGTCTTCACGATCGCCCCACCAGAAAAACTGATCCCAAATGACGAACGCCATGGCCGCAGCGAGAAGGATGGCAGCAAAGAGAAACGGCTTTGGTAGGTCACCAACAGGCATTTTTAGTCCTTGTTCAGAAGTGGAAATAGGCATTGTCTCAATTGGGCGTAAAAAAATTGCTACGTGAAATTGGTTGATTTGAAGTTAAATTGCAACCCTGCAAAAGAATAACCAAATACATTGACAGCAAAACAGAAAAAGGTTCTGTCTTTTTTTGTGCGAAAGCTAAAGCGCAGGCATCAAGAAGCAGAAGATTTCCAAATGGCACCCATGATTGACATGGTTTTCCTGTTATTGGTTTTTTTCATGACGGTAGCGACGGTGGCGCAGAGTCAGCGGCGAGTGGAGTTGGATTTACCTGAATCGTTCGAGAGCAAGGTGCCGGAGGATGTCTCTGGACGTGGCATTTTATCGGTCGATGCCGAGGGCAACTACTTTGTTGGAGATCAGCGGATGGCGTTGGAGGAAATCGCGCTGGCGATTCGCTCCCGCATCCGTGAGCAACCCGATTTGAGAGTGCAGGTCCGAGCCGATCGCGCATCCGAGTTTGGAGCCATTCAAGCCTTGTTGCGAACCGCTGCTGAGGCCGGCGCGTTCGAGATCATTTACGCGACTTACGAGGGACGTTGAGGAATACAGGGAAAATGGCACGACTTAAGAAAAAGCCTGGTGACAAACCACAGATTGCAATAGCGCCGCTGATAGATGCGGTTTTTTTGCTATTGATCTATTTTATGGTTACCTCGTCGCTGGAGCGGCAGGAGGCAGATCTTTCGTTTCAACTGCCCGGAACGGTGGAGCAGGACGAACCGATGGATTTGCCGGATGAACAAATCATTGAAATCCGTGCCGATGGTCAAGTTGTGGTCAACGAATTTCCCTATGATGCCCCGGGTGCGGTGCGTTTGCGTGAGTTGCAGGCTATGCTGACGCGTTTTCGCGAAGCCAGTGAAGCCAATCGCACCCTTGCGCAAGTCACCATTGCGCCGGATGCGCAGGCCCGCCATGAAACGATCATTCGGGTAATGGACGCCATCTCCGCAGCCGGTATTTCCGGGGTGAATTTTGCACTCGAAGATTTCTAGCAGTCTGACGGGCTGCCAGAGTTCTCCTCATTAGGCAAATGGATCAGCCCGTGGTGCGCAGTCCACTTGCAATTGCATTGATTACCAACAGCAGCCTTTCGAGCGTGTCCTCATCCGCCTTGGCAGTGTTTTGGCGGAATATCTGCAAGAGTCTAATCTGTTCGGCGTGGAGGCTGGACAGGGCAGTATCACGGGCGGCCAAGGTGCGCATGAAGCGGGGTCTGCGTTCTTGAATGGGTCTTTTAAAGAGATGCCGCAAGTGTTTCAGCGCAATTTTTCTTTCGTTTATAATCGTGCGCAGGAAGCGTTTGCCAACCGCCTGTGGATTGACCAATGCTGCGTAGGCTTTCATCCACTCTTCATCCGAGCTTGCGAGACTGCTTTCAACGTTGACAAAGACATAGCGCAAGAAGCGACTTTGGTTCATTAGGCGGCGCAGTTTCCGATAATCCCCAGGATGATTTTTTTGCAAGTATTCGAGAGCGCTGCCAGCGCCAAACCAACCCGGAAGGTAGAAACGGGATTGATTCCAGCTGAAGACCCAGGGAATGGCTCTGAGGTCTCCGAGGTCCGCCTTGCCGGTGCGACGTGAAGGACGTGAGCCGATCCGACTTAATTCAATCGCATCGATCGGCGTGGCCTGGCGAAAGAAGGTCATGAAGTCATCCGCCTCGATCAGTTGACGAAATGCCTTGCGTGAATGGTGTGCCAGGCATTCAAAAACACCTTCAACGGCATGGTCCAACTCGATATGGGAGCTATCCAGGCCACCCATCAGGCGGGCGCCCAGACTGCCAGCCAAAAGGTATTCCAAATTGCTCACTGCAGTTTCCGGAACGTTGTATTTTTGGCCAATTACTTCGCCTTGTTCGGTTATTCGCAGTCCGCCGCGCAAGGCTCCCGCTGGCAGTGCTTCGAGGAAGCGGTGAGTTGGACCCGCGCCGCGACCGATGGTACCGCCGCGCCCATGAAAGAAGCAAATTCCCGTGTGATGCTTGTCGCCAATAGTCAACAGCGCCCGCTCGGTTTTGTGCAGAGCCCACTGGCTGGCAAGGATCCCGGCATCCTTGTTGCTATCGCTGTAGCCGAGCATAATCATCTGCAACGGTTTGCCATTCTGTTCCGCCAGAGTGGCGCGGTGGCAAGGGTTTTGCAGCAGGGCATCGACAATGCCGGGAGCCGCTTCCAAATCAGCAAACGTTTCGAATAGAGGCACAACAGGCAGTGCCGACTTTACCTGGTTCTTTTCGATCCGGGTAAGGCCCGATTCCTTCCCCAATACGTATACGATCAATAAATCCGCCAGAGAGCGTGTCATGCTAACAATCAGCACGCCCAAGCCATCGCTGCCGTAGGCGTCGATATGCTCGCGCAGGACTGAAAACGTTGCCCGCACCTCGGCAGCGGTTTCCGGCAAGGGCATGGAAGGGTGGATCAGAGGTCGTGGCTGGCGGAGTTCTCGTTCCAGAAAAGCCACTTTTTGCGGCACATCCCAATCGGCAAACGTATTGGCTTCCTGCATGCCGGCGGCTTGCAGCATTTCTACCAGGGCACGTTCGTAGGTGGTGCTATTTTGGCGAATATCGAGGCGGGCCAAGTGTAGTCCGGCACAGTTTAAATAACGCAGCAGTGGATCGATATGCCTTTGACAGATCCGGCGGGCACCAATGGCATTCAATGCTGTGGAAATGCTCAGTAGTCGGTCTTCGAGTTCATCCCGCGACAAGTTGGGGGAGGCCTCTGCCAAAGCGATGACGTAGTAGCGCCAAGGTTCCTGGCGATGGGTGTCAATTTTCCAGTTATTCAAATCGCTGGTAAGATTCTGTGGCAGCGCCAAAATGTTTTCATGAAAAGTCATGGCCGAAGCCAGCTTCAGCAACTCATTGCGGATGACCTTCTGGGCGGCCGAGCGTTGCCTTTCGAGCGTTTGCTGTGTGACAGCGGCGGTGACCAGAGGATGGCCATCACGATCACCACCTACCCACGAACCGAATCGCAGCACGGGTAGATCGGTGGCAGCCAGTGGCTGTGCCTGTGGCCAAGTTTGCTTCCAGGCATGCTGCAAACGCATATCGCTTTCGCCATGGATGGTTGGAAAGACTTCACTGAGAAAATACAAAACGTATTCGCGCTCCTCTTCCACGGTAGGTTTTTCCGAATACGTTTCTCCGGTCAGCCAAAGTTGTTCCAACAAACTCCGCATATGGGTTTGGCATTGCTCAATTTCCATAGCGGTGGCAGCGTTTTCGCGCTGTTTCAGGGTTTGCACGATCGAGCGGTGGAGACGCAAGACCGACCAACGCTTGGCCTCTGTGGGGTGCTTGGTGAAAACCGGTTCCACGCAGGTTGAGCGCAGCGCCTCTCGGACCGTAGCGGAATCGACACCAGCTGCGGATAAATGGCTAAAGTAATGGAGCCACTGTCCCGCTTCAGCAGAGAGGGGCGATTGGGCTTCGCGCTGTTTGCGGACTTTATTGGCGACGTATTCCTCGGCCAGATTCAGAAGCTGTAAACAAAATGACAGGACTTGAGGGACGGTTTTACCGTCTGGCAGTCGTTTCCCTTTCCGCAGCTTGGCATGTTCGGATAGCGTATTGTGCTTTTCTGCTTTGGTATTTAAAAAAACACTACAGACGAACGCGGCGTCGGGTTCCTTCAAGTCAGTTAAAACATGTTGAAAAACCAGGATCAAATATTGGTGGATTGTGTCGACCTCTTTCAGGCCGGAGCGAACGGTAGATACAAAACTGGTGTGATTAGTCCGTTTATTCATTATTTGGCTCGAATGATAGACATGTGCAGTGGTTCAACCCTAGATAGCACTTAGCAGGACAGGAAGCTAGGCGGCGTCGATATCCCGATTGGCAAGCGCTTCTTCCTTGGCGGAAAAGGTCAATATAAAGCAGCAACCGCCCTCATTACTATCCTGCAGTACCAACATGGCGTCTCTAGCTTTGGCCAGGCGATGGCAGAGTGCCAAGCCGATGCCGATTCCCTGGTTGGGTCGGCACAGCGACATATCGCGTTGCTGAAAGGGCAGAAAGACCGAGATTTTTTCCGATTCACTAATACCAGGACCAGCATCCTCGATTATCATTTGAAAGTCATCATTATCCGCAGTCCTCAGACGGAGGGCAACAGGACCTTTGCTGGCAAATTTAACTGCGTTTTCCAACAGGTTTTCAAGCACGGTATGCAAGAGCGCATAGTCAGTGTTGAGATTCTTTGGAACGGTTTCTGCAATGTCGAGATGAAGCGCAATGCCCCTATCGGCTAATAATCGTTTGAAATCAGCGGATTCATTTTCCAGAAAGCTGCGAATATCATCGACAGTCCAGTTGTCCGCATTGGAGCGGCGTTCGATTTCGGCAAAGGCGAGCAAGCGCTCAAAGTGTTGCTTGAGTTGTTTGGAGCCACTGAGAATGATATTCATCAGCTCCTTGAGGTCTTTGTCGTTCAACTGCTCGGCCACCATTTCGGAAGGCCCGATGATGTGATTGAGTGGCGTCATTAGCTCGTGACTAATGACGGCGAGGAAGTCGGATTTTGCGCGGCTGGCAAACTCGGCGCTTTCCTTGGCCTCGCGTAGTGCGATGGCGTCGGCTTTGCGTTTTTTCTCCTGATCCCTTTCACGCAGGCGCTGAAGCAGGAGATAGGCGATTAGCATGGTCACCAATGGATAGAACAGAATGATACAAGGAGTGATGATCCAGTAAATTTCCGGTCCAAGATGACCGAGCATCGTGGGGATAATTATCGCCATCGGCAGATGAGCTGTTAAGCCAAAGGCGTATAGGTGACGGGGTTGGAGCGAAGTCAGCGAGTGCTTCCATTTGTAGCGCCATAGCAATCCCACCAAGCCCGAGGTGATAATCGTTAACACACCGGGCAAAACACCCGCGCCCCCCATCTGAATCCGATAGCCGCTGGTTCCGATGATGGCAATCAGTGTTGGGATCCAACCAAAGAACAGACCGCTCACGCTCAACAATACAGTACGGGTATCAAAGAGCACGTCTGAATCAAAACGGAATGGCGCGCTCATCAGGCCAACACCAATCAACATGAGCAATATCCCGGAAACCATTCTGCCAGGACCGATTTTTGCCAGGTAAGGCGTTTTTAATACCAGTCCAAAGAGAACGGTAAAGGCGATTAACAATGCGGTGTTTTGAATTAATGCAAAAACCGCTGAAGCAAGAAATGAATCCATCACTTTATCGGTTGCCTGCCTAGGGTGTATCGCATTTCGCGAAGATAGTCAGTCGATTTTGCCTGAGTCAAATCATTTTGCAGTTTCTCGAGACGTGAGGCCACCTGCATACGTTTGATCAACTCCTTGTGCGAAGCGCGATTATTGAAAGCCTCCAGGTCGCAAATGCCGCGCTCCAGATCCTTGATGTGTTGTTGTTGGAGGGATTGCAGACGTTCCTGATACCAGCTGCTTGCCAGCATGTTATCCAAGGTGAACATCTGGCGAATATCGTGGTGCTGGGCATCCTTCCCCTCGAAGTCACCTTGTGCCATGATATACAAAAGCGCCTTTAGGGGCGGGCAGGCCAGTTCAATTGAGCCATCGGCAAAGTAATTGGCCGCCACCTCTTGGTGGGCAGCGGTAATGGTTTTGATACCGGAGGCGTAAATTTCGGCATCCTGCAATTCAGGCTTGAGCATCTCCTCGGTGAAGACGGATGTCGGGTTATTGAAGATGCGGCCACCGAAAATGCGCATAAAGCGACTGGTGATACGATAACCCAGACGGCTGGCGAGCAGCTTTTCCCCATTGTATTCGAAGTCTTCCAGTTTTTCGAGATAGCCATTGTCAATGAGAAAACTGGGATTGATCTCGTCGGGACGCAGGCGTGCCCAGAGCTCGGGAATCAGCAGCGAGATATCGTGGTCAACACGATAATTGGGACCCACGTAACCGGCCGATGTAATGAAAACTTCATGACCTGTGCAGATGTAGGCTACCAGTGCGTTGTTGAGGTCATAAATCGGTGGCAATGCATTGAACGGAGCCTTGGTGAGTGCACCTTCGGATCCAGCACCGGTGGTGGAGGGTGATTTGCCTGTGATACTGGCGATATACTCCATAAACAGCTCTGGCAGTTCATAGTAATGGATGGGATTATAAACGCACAGAGCACCGATGCCGGCTGCCGGGTCGGGCGGATTGTTCCGGCGTCCGGGAAGAACGGCAGTTACCGGACGGTAGAGCGCTTTATCCAGTGGAGCGCGCCGACGCATGCGGCTGGTTTGCTCTGCCAGATACAGCCCACGGGGATCGCGCAAATCCGGACGCACTTGTTGATAGCGCGGGTTTTGGGTTGGTTTGCCATCAACGATACGCGGGAAGGCATTGGTGCAGTAATAGTCTGGGCCCGCACCATCGGCTACCGCAGCGATCATTTTTTGCATCGGCTCGGTATATTGGCTAAAGCGGATGGTGTCTTCGACTTCCTCAACGGCATGGACCTTGCGCAATGGTTCGTAATTGCTAAGAAAATTGCCGGCACTGCTCATGTCCAGTTCGGTGACTTTATCGTAACCGCGTATGATGGCATCGTCCGGACGCTGGAAGAAGCGGTATTCACAATTGTGGATGAACTTGGCGGCCTTGCCGATGATATTTCCCGGGAGGTGGGAGAGGGATTCTGTGGGGACGATGACAGAGGCAGTGATATCATCTTCCATGGAAAACTTTTGCGAAGGCAGGAAGTCTTTGCGCAAGCCGAACGTCCGCCAGGAGCCATCGTCGGCGTAACCGACACGAAGGTATTGGGTAATGAGTTTTTGACCACGGTAGCGCAGTTCCTTGCCGGGAATGCCGTTGATCGAATCGACGCTGAAGCGCTTGCGCCAATCGCTGCCCCAATCCTGTTTGTAAAAGCGTTTGATGATGAACACCAGGTCTTTGACTTGTTGGGGGATGGATCGCAGCCATTCATTGTAGGTGTCGTTATAATCGTTGGCTGAGGGGGTTAATAATTTGACAACCGAGCCGAGGGAGCGCTCGGAACTGAGGATAGGGCGCGAACTGGAATTGGGATGATCACGAAATCGATCGGAGTAGTCGCGGTTGATAATTTCCTCAGCCAAGTCGAAATCCGCTTTGAAGTCGTTGACAAATACAGGCCCGGTAACGATGGCATCAGTAATTGGTTTGGAGATTTCGGATTTGCCGCCACCGGACACGGTGCAAGGCTTGTGCAGCACAATGCCATCGGCATTGAATCCGGCAAGGCGCCAGCGGCGGCCTTCCGCCGGTTTGATCATCTCAACCTTGTAGCCGGATGGGTAAACGTAGGTGCGATCCGGCAGCAGTTTAAGCAACTGTTCCTGGTCATCCTTTTTCCAAACAATCTTCTGATCGTTGAGTGAGATGCGGGCATCTTCAGGCAGGTAGATAATGTTGTTATAGTTGCGATCGATGGCATAGCCCTCGGGACGTATTTCCATACGCTCGCTAAAGAGCCGGGCAATTTCCTCGAAGTGGTGTTCATGGGGATCGGCATAGCGACTGAGTTGAAAGTCCTCGCCCAGGTCGGAACCGGTAAAGCTGATGGTGCCGCCAGCATGTTCCTCTTCGGCCAGTCCCAGCAGATTGGCGGAAAAGCTGATCTGAGTTTTGACCTCTTTCTTGCAGTAGCCGAAGTAGTTGTCGGCAATAGCAGTCACTACGACACCGGAAGCATCACGACAAGTGATCTTAAAGGCACCGCCATCATTATAGCGCTCGTGCTCCTTGCGCCAGCACATGCCATCGCGGCGCTGACGTTCGCTGGCATCATCGAAATGAGGCAACCCCAGCTCTTTTTTGGTCGCCAGCAGCATCTGCGGAGCAAGGATGACGCAACCGCTGTGTCCGGTCCAATGCTCCGGATCCAGTGCGGCGTCATTTTCCGGCAGCGAAGGATCGCCGCCATTACCAAAGATGGATTCCACGAAGTCGAGATTGCAAACCATGCTGCCGGGAGCGAAGAAGCGCACCTCATAACTTTTTTCCGGAGTGAATCCGGACACTTCCGGCACCACCACGGGACGCATGAGCAAGGAAACCCAAGACTCAACCGGCGTGTCGGTTTGCGAGGTAAAGGGCAGGCGCATTGCTTCGGCCGGGGGATTCAGCGCAATTTCCAGCAGCCTCGCTGCGGCGATGCGCGGAACGGCTTTTTTATCATTGGGGACGGGCAGGCCATCCTCGGCGACGTGAAAAACCCCCTTGGTGGTGCGGCGGTCGCTCTTGGGATTGTGCAATACTCCCTGGCGGATGCGATAGGAATCGATGATGTCCGAGCTGAAGTGGTCTCCATTGCACGGCAGGGAAAGCACCCGCCCCACACCATGACGGTCGAGGGTAAAGGGATGGCGTGGCAATTGGGGAACCACCTGGGTCGACTCAAAATAGCGCCGCAGAAAGTCTTGTATGCGCTGGTCACACGGCGGCAGGTAATCCGACAGCAAGCGGGTGCGCTCCTGATAGCTGGCCAGCAAGGAGCGTCCCATGCCATACAGAAAAGAGCTTTCGTCAGCATCTGCCAGGCTGACTCCCATAGCCAATAGCTTCAAGCGAATGTATTCGGCGATTGCAGCCTCGTCCAAGCTGGACGAAGCATCTTCCGGATTGAGTCCCAGTTGTGTGGTCAACTTCATAGTGTTTTATTGATTATGATTTCATCCCTTCCTTGGCAAAAGAGACGTTTATTAGCGCAAAAGCGACAACAGAGCATGCTGCGGAGTTCATTTAGCGATTCCGCCCAACAGTTGGCAAGCTTTGACCTTGCCTCGCCGCGAAAAATTAACATTGGTTAATAGGATGTCCGACTTTTACATCCGTGAACGTGATACTGAGGAAACCCGCGGACCCTACACTGTCGGCAAGTTGGCAACCTTGGTGGAGAGTGGCCAGATTGACAAGGCAACGCTTTACTACGATGAGCAGAAATCGGCATGGTTGCCACTTGGAGATTCGGCTCAGTTTGCCGAGGTACTATTTCCCGAACGTCGCAAATTGAGTTTGCGTTCCGAGGCTGAGCCGACGGAAAAAGCCGACAAAGAAAAAGCGACTGGAGCCGTCAGCGTTGAGGCACCGGGGCCGGACGTCAGTGAAATGCTCGCCGCTGCTGAGGGTCGCACTGAAGATACGCGTCATTTAAAAAAACGTCAGCGCAGCGCCGAGGCTGCGGCACGCTACCTTTGTCCGGTGATGGGGCTTGCCTTTGTCATGAGTGGCTTTTCCTTGCTGTATCCGAATTTGGATTTCTTGCTGGAGCTTTTCGTCAATCGTCAGTGGGGGAATTTGTTGCAGGCGCCATTTGTATGGTTTGGGGTAGTGGATCTGTTCATTGCCCTGTGTTGTTTTTTAGCTGTGACTGAGATTTTTCCTTTTGTGCGTGCGCGGGCAGCGCTGGGATTCGGTTTTGGTCTGTATGTGGGCTGGGCCACTGGCGACAGTTTGTATTTGCTGGCGATGGTCATTGCGATGGTGGGCGCATGGTTAGCTACCTGCACGCAGCGAATGGGGCTGATGTTGATCGCATTCATGGGGATGCTGGCTGGTTTTGGCTTGCTCACCTGGATGGCATTGTCCGGACGCTTTGAAATCCTTTACGGTCCTTTAAACTAGTGCCCAATTGTAAAAATATGCGTATAGTCTGTGTACTTGGAGCGTGTTGCGGTTGATTTTCTGCGGTATGCCTGAACGTCTGTCGTCCCTCTGTAAGAAGAATTCGAGCGATTTTTTTTGACTTCTCTCAGGTTATTCACAACTTGTATTTCATTATTTGATTCATATCATGTTTCATATGTCCAAGATTTCCCCGAACTCTCCTCTTTCTATCGATCGGACGTCTGCTTCATTTGGACAAACGTCTTCCTTGTATCAGGAATTCCTTGCGGAGCGTGAAGAGATTTTGCGCCACAAATGGATTGAGTCTGAAAAGCATGGCAAGGACATAGGCTTTGAGCGTGCCTTGTTGGACTGGATACGTCATTACCGCGAAGGCTGGCGGCAAGCGCGACGTGGCGCGGAGATGACGACGTCACTAGCTGGCAAAAGCAATCAAGGCAATCAGTAGGATCGGCAGATAGATCAAGCTGAAAACAAACAGGTTGCTCTTGCCATTGCCGTCGAGGATTGCGCGAACAAGCCGTTTGAGTTCCCACGCCAGCCACGCCATTAACAGCAAGGCGAACAGGGCATAGCGAGCATCGGCGTAGCCCAGCCAATAGGGTGCCAGCGAGACGGCTACCATAGCCATACTATACAGGAGCGTTTCCACCAGTAGTCGCCTGCCGTTGGGATGACTGACAGAGAGCACGCGAATCCCACCGCGTGCGTAATCTTCACGATACAGCCAGGCGATGGCAAAAAAATGCGGCATTTGCCAAAACAATAATATCAGGAAAAGCCAGAATCCCAGCCCCGTCATTGTCCCGGTAGCAGCTGCCCAGCCAATAAGCGGTGGCAAGGCACCGGGTATCGCCCCCACGTGGGTGCATAGTGGTGTCATTCGCTTAAGGGGTGTATAGACCAGTAAATAACTGGCGACAGTGGCGAGGTTGAGCAGAAAAACCAGCGAATGAAAGGTCCACCATTGGATAAGCAAACCGATGGCGATTAGGATCAGACCCATGCTGAGCGCCTGCGGTCGCGATAGTCGTCCCGTTGGCAGCGGACGGTCGCGGGTGCGGTGCATCAGTGCATCGGTCGCGTGTTCCCACCACTGATTCAAGGCCAGCACTCCCGCTGCGGATAAGAAAATGGAGCACGAAAGCAGCACCAGGGGAATCCATTCAACCAGCTGCGGAGCAGCGATATAGCCAATGGCAGCCGTCAAGGTGGACATTAGTGCCAGACGCGGTTTGGTCAGCTCCAACCAAACACCCAGTCCTCCACCTGATTGCTTGAGGCCGCTGGATGGCTCAGTCAAAGATTCGATTGGCTTAGCTGACATTGGTAGAGGTAATGGTGGAGGGGAAATTGGCGGCAGGCATGGCCGCTGCGGCGGATTTGGCCGGCCGGCATTTGCGGGACCAGCACAGGCAGGCGCAGAGCGAAGCCATTAAGGCCGCGCCATTGAGCATGTGGAGGGTTGTGACATGGGCGTTGCGCAAGGTATGCAGAATTAACCAGCCTAGGGCAATTTGTGCGATAACCAGGAGTATGGGCAGCCAGCCGATCAGGGACAAGCGCAGGCTACCCGCCGCCGCACGGTAAAAAAGTAAGCCGTAATAAACGATTAGCGGCAGGAGCAAAAGGCCCAGTGTCCGGTGGATAAAATGGATGGCAACAGGGAAGGTGAATGTGGCGGGCAGCCAGTGACCGTCCGCTGTTGCGGCCGGGAAAGTGGGGATGGCCAGACCCGCACCGATATGGCGCATGATTGCGCCCGCCAAAATAGTCAACGCAGTGGCAATCAGAAGAACCCAGCCCAGTCGGTAAAGGTGGCCAAAGGCCTGCTGGTTACGCAACTTCGGAAGCGGCTGGAACCATCCCGGACTACTGCAAACCACCAGCGTGGTGAGTAGCAGCACCACGCTTTGTGCGCCCAATGCATGCAACACGGCAAAGGTTTGCGCCAGATAATTATGTTCCGCGCCGGTATTGAGTTCATCGTACAATACCCGCAAGCCCCCGAGAATACCTTGGGCGATCACGGCAAGCAAGAGCACGACGGCCAAGCCGCGCAGCCAGGCACGTCGTTCCAGCCGCCAGAAGAGCACGGCAATAATGATTGCAAGTATCCCGATAATCATACCTGCCAGACGGTGGCTATGCTCTGCCAATTGATCCCTGTCGCGGGTCCAGCCCTCCGGATTGATGGAGCCATTGGACAGGGGCCAATCAAGGAAAGCCATACCCGCGCCAATGGTGGTGGTAAATCCGCCCGCGTAGAGCAAGACCGTGCTCCAAACCAGTGCAATTGCCGTAACAACAAAAAGCACTGGTCGAAAGGAAGCGATTCGGCTGGTTTTAGCAGTTGTCATAATTATTGATAGTCATGTCACCCTCGATCTGCCTTTGATAATCAAGGTTTGATGGGCTTAGCCCGGCGGGCTGCTAAAACGGCTTTTTCTGCTTCAACGATGATGAATACCACCAGGCCTGCCAGCAGGATCTTCGGCCACAGATGGAGGGGAATCGACTCGGTGCCAAACAGTGATTGCATCCAACCATTGTAGGTGAACAAGCCTTGGAACAGCAGCAGCAAGGCAACGGTTAGCCAGGCGATGCGGTTGGAGAAGAATCCATGACGCCAAGCCGAGTCATGCAGTGAGCGGCAATTAAACAGGTAAAAGGCTTGGCCAATTGCCAGCGTATTCACTGCCACGGTTGAGGCCAGGGCCGAGCTGGCACCGGAATGCAGCATCAGTTGGAAGAAGCCGATTGAGAAAGCGGCCAGTAAAATCGATACAATGCAGAGGCGTAATAAAAATGTGCTGTCGAGTATGCTGGCTTTGGGATTGCGCGGGGGACGTTTCATCACACCCGTTTCCGAAGGCTCAAAAGAGAGTGCCAGCGCCAGAGTGACGGCGGTGACCATATTGATCCACAGAATTTGCACCGGAGTGATGGGCATGGCCATGCCGACCATAATGGCGGCCATCACCACCAGTCCCTGGGCGCCGTTGGTAGGCAAAATGAATAAGATCGCCTTCCGCAAGTTGTCATAGATGGTCCGGCCCTCGCGAACAGCTTTTGCGATGGTGGCGAAGTTGTCGTCGGCCAATACCATCTCTGAAGCATCCTTGGTGACCTCCGTACCTTTCATGCCCATGGCAATGCCGACGTCCGAGCGTTTTAGCGCCGGTGCATCGTTAACCCCGTCGCCAGTCATCGCGGTGATTTCGCCACGGGATTGCAGTGCCTCGACCAGACGCAATTTATTTTCCGGGCTGGTGCGGGCAAAGACATCGCAATTGACCGCCGCATCGGCCAGTGCCTCTGGCTCCATTTGGTCAAGATCCAAGCCGGTCAATGGATTCTCCCAGGCCTCAAGTCCGAGTTCGCGGGCGATGGCAGAGGCGGTCAGCGCATGGTCCCCGGTGATCATTTTCACTCGAATACCTGCTGCACTGCAGGCTTTGACAGCTTCGATGGCCTCCGGGCGTGGAGGATCAATCATGCCATAAAGACCGAGAAAGATGAGATCCTCTTCAATGCTCGCGTGGTCGATGTTTTCAGTTGAGTCGCCCTCCGGCAGTGGACGGTAGGCGGCTGCCAGCACGCGAAGCCCTTGGCTGGCCATCTCCTCCATTCGCGTTTTCCAGGCTTCCTTATCAATGGTATGGTTGCCATCGGCATGCCAGACTTGGCTGCAACGATCCAACAAGCGCTCTGGGGCACCTTTTACCCAGATGGTTTTGCGACCATTGGCATCGGCATTGAGCGTTGCCATGTATTTATAATCGCTTTCGAAGGGCAGGGTGTCGATGCGCTTATGCTGTTCGGCGAAGACCTCGCCAGCTTTGCGCGCCAGGGTAAGTAGTCCACCTTCGGTCGGATCGCCATGCAGGACCCACTCACCGTTTTTCTCACTCAGGTCGGCATCATTGCAGATGTGTGCACATTGAATGAGTTGCCGCAAGCCATCTATTTCATCGGCTTTGACGGCATTGTCCGCGTCATCCTGAATCTCTCCCTCGGGCGCGTAGCCAGTGCCGGTTACCTTATAGGTGCGTTCGCCTAACAGCAGCTTCTGCACGGTCATTTCATTGCGGGTCAGGGTGCCGGTTTTATCTGAGCAAATGACGGTTACCGAGCCGAGGGTCTCCACCGATGGCAGGCGGCGAATAATCGCTTTTTGCCGCGCCATCTGCTGGACCCCCAGCGCCAGCGTAATGGTCATGATTGCGGGAAGGCCTTCGGGAATCGCTGCTACGGCAAGTCCTATGACAGCCAGCAACAGTTCCTCCGTGGGATAATCATGAAAGACAAACCCGATAAAAAAGAATAGCGCGGTTAAGGCACCGATCACAATGGAGAGCATTTTGCCAAAGCGGTCCATTTGCTGCAGCAAAGGCGTTTTCAAGCTTTGTACCGCATTCATCATTTCGTTGATTTTACCCAGCTCAGTCTGCCCACCGGTGGCAACGACGATGCCAGTAGCGCGCCCGGAGGTCACCATCGTTCCCGAAAAGGCCATATTGAAGCGGTCACCGAGTGGGACATTTTCTTCCAGCGCATCAGGTTTTTTGTCTACCGGAACGGATTCACCCGTCAGCGCTGATTCCTCCACTTTAAGGTTTCGCACTTTGATGAGGCGCAAATCCGCCGGGATTTTGTCACCACTTTCGAGCAATACGACATCTCCCGGCACCAGATCTTTTGCATCAACGGTGTGTGTCTTGCCCGCGCGTTTGACACGGGCGTTGAGCGAGAGCATTTTGCGGATACCTTCCAGCGCCCGCTCTGCCTTGCCCTCCTGAATGAAGCCGATGATGGAATTGATGACGACCACGCCGAGGATGACAAAGGTGTCGATCCAGTGCTGCATTAGCGCAGTCACCACCGCCGCCGCGATCAGTATATAGATCAGGACGTTGTGAAACTGGAGTAGAAACCGTAACCAAGCCGGTTGCTTGGCGGCTTCAGGCAATGAGTTGGGGCCATACTGCTGCAAGCGCTCCTGCGCTTCCTTTTCGCTGAGACCCTCGGTGTTGCCAGCTAACTTGGAAATAACGGAATCGGCGCTTGCCGCATGCCAATTTAAAGGGGAATCACGATCTGGGTTTTTCTGTGTCATAATGCTGGTGTTAAGCATATTTTTTGCGCGTCTGCAATTGAAACCGCTCCCGTAAATGCGTAACTCTGGGTTCGGTCCGGTGGTTGCGCACGGCCATTGCGTAGGCATCCGAATCGCCGATGATAAAAACTTTCGAGCGCGCCCGGGTGATGGCGGTGTAGAGCAGGTTGCGTTGCAGTAGCAGAAAGTGTTGCTTAAGTAGTGGGATAATGACTGCCGGGTATTCGCTGCCCTGGCTCTTGTGGATGGTGATCGCATACGCCAGTTGCAAGTCGGACAGATCGGACTTGGAGAATTCTATAACGTCGCTATCGAACGCCACTGTCAGGCTGCTGCGATCGGCAGCGATGCCGGAGATAATTCCAGTGTCGCCATTGAATACCCCCTTGTCGTAATTATTGCGCATTTGGATGACTTTGTCACCCAGTCGGTATTGTATCCCCCCGTAGTCGAGAAAAGCGGGTAGGGGACGTCCCGTAGCCTCGCGAAAATGCATTTGCCTGGAAGCGCGGTAGCCAGTTGATGCGGACACCTTTTCCTGGGTTGGGTTGAGCGACTGCTGGAGGCTTTGGTTGAGCGCTGAGACACCAGCCACGCCCTTATGGAGGGGACTCAACACCTGCACCTCGCGAATGGCATGGTAGCGGTAATGGTTGGGGATAAAATCCTCCAGCAGTTTTTGGATAATGGCAACACAGGCGTGCGGATCGGTTTCCAAAATAAAATGAAAATCCATTGCTGGATCCAATTGGCCGATGCTTCCCGACAGCAGTGGAGGGTTGGCTTGACCGCTGAGAATGGCGTGGGCGGTGGCGACAATGCCGCTTTGCTCACTTTGTCGAAAAATCGTGTTCAGGCGGGTGACAACAATTGCCTCACAGCCAATTAAATCGGCCAGGAAATTGCCTGCACCCACTGGTGGCAACTGATCGGTATCGCCTACCAGCAGAAGATGTGCCGCAGGAGGCAAAGCAGCAAGGAGGGAGGATGCCAGCGAGTTGTCCAGCATACTGACTTCGTCAACAATCAGATAATCGACCGCTAGCGGCAGCTCCTCGCCGTGCACAAATCCGCCGTTGGCAGCATCCACCTTGAGCAGGCGGTGAATGGTTGAGGCTTCCATCCCAGCCGCCTCCGAAAGCCGCTGGGCAGCGCGTCCGGTGGGCGATGCCAGCAGCACGCGCACTTTTTTGGCTCGCAGGATTTCAACCAGTGCCCGCAGGATGGTGGTTTTGCCTGTTCCAGGGCCTCCGGTTAGGATGGAGGTCTTGTTTTGCAGTCCCTTGCGGATGGCATCGGATTGCAGCTCGGCGAAGTCAAATCCCGCCCGCTTGGCAGCCCAGTCGAGGGCCGCATCGATGCGGATCGCTGGCAGGCAGGATGGCGTATCCATGCATTGCTGGAGGTGGCGGACGATTTTTGCCTCTGCCGCAGCCATGTTAGGCAGTTGACATCCGGATATGCTCTCGCGGGAATCCGGCAAGGGCATTTGAATGGCTACCAGGCTGTGCTTGGCGAGTAAATGCTTGATGCGTTCGCAAATCGGACCCGGATCAACCCGCAGCAATTGGGCGGCCAGCTCCTGCAGCCGGTCGATGGAGCAAGCGGTATGGCCGTCGCTGGCACGCTCGCGCAGACAGTGCAGGATGCCCGCCTCAATGCGGGCATCGGAGTTGCTGGGCAGCCCAAGGTTGAGGGCAATTTTATCGGCTGTGGCAAAGCCGATGCGCTCAATTTCAACCGCCAGACGGTAAGGTTCCTGCTCCAGAATCGTGCGGGCATTGTTGCCATATTTTTTGACCAAGCGGACACACTGGCGGGTGGTGATGCCATAAGTTTGCAAAAACATCATCACATCGCGCACGGCCACCTGTTCATCCCAGGCTTTCTTAATCGACACAGCCCGTTGCTTGCCTATCCCAGGCACTTCCTTAAGACGTCCGGATTGATGGGAAATCACCTCCAGGGTTTGGTCACCGAAATGGTCGACAATCTTTTTGGCATAGGTTTTACCGATGCCGTGGATCAATCCGCTACCGAGGTATTTGCGAATACCATGAACGCTGGCGGGCAATTTGGATTCATACGCAGTCACTTTGAACTGATCGCCGTGGTGAGTGTGGCGCGACCAATGCCCCTGCACCCGCAGTGTCTCGCCGCATTGCACCCCGGGCAGGATACCTGCAATCACAATTTGCTCGCGGCTATTGAGGCGGCGCAATTCAGCTACGCAGTAGGCATTTTCCTCATTCGAATAAATGATTCGCTCAAGTACCCCGTCAATGCTTTCTGAAAATTGCGCGTCGCCAGCCATGTCGACAATAGAGTCTGCACGCATTAAAAGGTCAATACCCGGCATAATACCGAATCTAATCAATTTTTCGAGTTTGACGCAAACCGAGCAGCCTGTTGGGCTTAGCCAACCCTAAAGTTTATTAACCAACGATAGTCTGCAGTGCTGCGGTAGGGCAGATGCGATAAAACAGGCTGCTAATTGGCAGGGCGCATCAAGCCCACTTCAGGAGCGGTGTGACAAGACTTTGGCTTCGTAGTCTTTGACTTCGGCTAGCCATTGACCTTCGCCGGGAGTGTTGTTGCGTTCGCAGAAGGTGTCCCAAACCGCACCGAAGGGTAAGGTTTTGAGTTCTTCGAGCAAGGCAAGGCGGGTGGTGTAGTCGCCTGCCGATTCCACTTGGCGAAGCTTCTCACCTGGTTCAAGCAAAGCCAACAGCAGTGCTTTTTGTGCCGAGCGTGTGCCGATGGTCCATGCCGCGATGCGGTTGATGCTGGCATCGAAGAAGTCGAGGCCGATATGTGTGCGCTCCAGTGCATCACAACGCACCAATTCCTCCATGATCGCCTTGGTGGGATCGTCGAGCAGGACCACGTGGTCACTATCCCAACGCACGCCGCGGCTGACGTGAAGGAGAATTTCCGGGACGAACTGTAGTATCGAGGAAACTTTGTCAGCAATGCCTTCGGTGGGGTGGAAGTGACCCGCGTCGAGGCACAGCAGGGTTTGATTTTGGATGGCGTAGCCCATGTAGAATTCGTGCGAACCGACGACATACGATTCCGAACCGATGCCAAACAGCTTGCATTCGACAGCATCCAGATTGTGTGACGGGTTGAGTTTGTCTGCCAGCACCTTGTCCAAGCTCTCGCGCAAGCGCAGGCGAGGTGCCAGGCGATCTGCTGGGAGGTCTTTGTAGCCATCCGGAATCCATATGTTGGTCACTGCCGGGGTGCCGAGTTGTTTACCCATCTCAGCGGCGATTGTGCGTGAGCGTTTGCAGTGTTCGATCCAGAAGTCACGAATGCCGGCATCCGGGTGGGAGAGGGTGAAGCCGTCCGCTGCCTTATCGTGGGCAAAGCAACTGGGGTTGAAGTCCAGTCCAAGCTTCTGCTCGCGGCACCAATCAATCCAGGATTGAAAGTGTTTGACCTCGATGGCATCGCGGTCGACCAAGCCGTCACTGAAATCGCCATAAATGGCATGCAGGTTGAGGCGGTGTGAGCCGGGAATCAATTTCAGTGCCTGCTCCAAGTCGGCGCGTAGTTCATTCATCGAGCGCGCCTTGCCCGGATAGTTGCCGGTGACGGCCAAGCCGCTGCCGAGTTCACCGTCCTCGCTTTCAAAACCAGCCACATCATCGCCTTGCCAGCAATGGATGGAAATGGGTGTTTTTGCAAGCGCTACAAGTGCTTGTTCAACATCGACCCCAAGGGCCGCGTAGCGTTCTTTTGCTATATCGTATGCTTTCATGCTCATAAGTTAAGATGTTGGATCTGGGGCGATTGTTGCCATAAAACTTATTTCTCAGAAGTACGATGGCATGTTGCAAGAATCAATTTAGGTGTGAACCGATTTTGTTATCTCTCGGTATCTAAGCGCGCAAGGCGGCCATGACATCGGCCGCCGAGTAGCTGTTTTTGCCGGTTGGAATGAAGTCCATGATGGAGTTGAGACTTTCACCAGCGGTTAGCAAAGCTGGCTCGGTCGAGCCATCGCTGAGCTTTTGTCCCATACCGATGGTGGCCAGCAAGCTATTACATAGGCATAGCTTGCCTTCGGTTTGCTCTTCTGTTCCGCCTTTGGCCACGAAGCTGGCAACGGGTGCTGCGGCGCAGCGGAAGCCGACTTTGCCATTGGCATCGTAGTAAGCCTGACGCAGATAACCGAGATCACAGCGTCGTTCGCGTGGCTCGCTTATGGCTGGGTCGGTGAGCGTTCCCGGCATATCGACTACTTTAAATGGCATACCGGTGGGTGATACCCGGCCATCTGTGCGAACGGAAATAGTACCCTCGCGGGAGGCCTGGATGGCCTTTTGCTTCCACTCTGTTGCCAGTCCGGATTCATCGCAGAAGGCAAAGGCTGTTCCCACCTGTACGCCCTGAGCACCCGCATCAAGGGCTGATTTCAGGGCATCCCTAGAGGCACTGTTGCCAGCTAGCCAAAACGGAATCCCAAGGGCTCGAATCGCCTTTAGGTCAACTGCGTCGCGTTCGCTGTAAATTGGTTGTTCACCGGTATCGGTCCGGTATCCGCGCGGTGGTGCATTGTGTCCGCCAGCACTTGCGCCTTCGATAACGAAGCCATCAACCTTGCCATTGGCTTTACGCGCCAAGGTCATCGCTACTGCAACGGCGGATACAATGCCTATAAAATACGGACGCCGCAATTTCGGTGCGCTGATCCCAAGTGCTGCTGACGGGTCAAAGTAAATGGTTTGCGCGGGCCCACCGGCGATATCGATGCGCAGTTCGGCGGTTTTGCCAGCGGCAAAGGCATCGAGTAGCCCGGGAATATGGCGCGGAATACCGGCACCCATAAGCACGGCATCGACCCCGGCTAGCATTGCGCCATAGATGGTCGCCAGTGTCGAAAGTTGAATTTTTTCCAGCAGGTTGATGCCCACCTGGCCATTGTGTCCCTCCTTGGCCAGCCAGACCTCGACAAAGCCGCCAACGACTTCCAGCAGATCGCGCTTGCGGTTGGCGGTCAGTGTAGGCAATGGACTCAGTTTGAAGGCTTGGTCACTGTTAATACCGCCTTCAACGAAGTAGCCGTCGAGAATTTCCTGCGCAAGGGCTTGCCAGGGAAAGGCTGCCAGTGCTCGTCGGACATGTCGATCCACGTCGCCCGCCTGTAGGCGACGAATTAATACTGTGCCGAGGGCTGTGCCGGAAACCACACCCAAGCCGCCTTCGCGGGATACCGCGTTGGCAAGCGTCCAATTGGAAACACCAACACCCATGCCACCTTGTATGATGACAGGTAGGAGCGCATTCGTTATTGATTCATTATCCACCATTAGAGAATTTACATTGTTTGCGTTGGGTCAATATTCAAGCAACTCGCTGAATCTTGAAGGAAAGATATACAAGTTATACTAATGCAACTTATTGGCTCAGCTGCTGGCGCCAAGCCTTGCGGCAACGTGCGACATCCATTGCGGGGTCAATGGCTGTATTTTGCGCAGCATTATTCATCCATTGCTGCGCACACCAAGGGGCAAAAAGCGTTCCTTTTGAACCCAGACCATTGAGGATACCAAGGGATGCGTAGCGGGGATGACAGCCGACATAAGGATGCCGGTCATGTGAGCAGGGGCGTATACCGGCATGGTGTTCATTAATTTTCAGCACAGGATTGTCAGGCAGCATCGACGCGATCTTGCGCAACAGCAAATCACGTCCCTGGTCAGTGGGTTGCTCATCCAAAGTCTGCCACTCATAGGTCGAACCTGCCAATGCGCTACAATCCCCTTGCGGCAGCAACCATTTTTCCGCGCTGAGGATGTCGGCTCCCAAAGAACGTTGGCAGGTAAATGCAATTGATTGGCCTTTGGCCGGTTTGAATGGCAAGTGCCCGAACCAGGGATTTTCGCTGACATGGTGACCCTCGCAGAAGAGGACCTTTTGATAAGCTTGCCCACGCCAACAAACGGCATCGTTTTGCAAACACAGTTCAGCGTATGACAAAGCACCATCCAAAACCGTGGCATTATCGCGCAACCATTCCCTCGCCGCCTGCAGGAATGTGGAAATGTTCAGCACTGCCGCGCGTATGCGGCACTCACCCAGTTTGCTTTGTGGCGAACTTTCCAGTGGACCCAGATAGCTGCGGTGTGCAGGATCGGCCATGCGTTGACTGTGGTAGTCGACTTCCGCCTGGGTACGGAAAATACGACGAATGGTCCTGCGTTCAAAAAAGCGCACGGCCAGTCGTTGTTCCCAGTGGCGATAAAAATTTTCGGCAAAGGGCAGGGTGATGTCGATATTCCATGACAAGTGCAGGCGTGGACCGGTAATGGGATTCAAGATGCCCGCCGCCGCACGAGAAGCCTTGGCACCCGGATAGCTGTCAATCACCGCAACCCGCCACCCACCAGCTACTGTCGTCAGCGCGGCAACGGTGCCCGCCAGACCCTGACCCACAATTAACAAATCACCTATGACCCCGGCGCCCATATTGTTTCAGCGCTAGCAGTCTGCTGGACTTAGGCAACAGAAAACCGAAAGCGCATAAAAAATACCACCATTTCAAGAAAAGGCTTTACAAAGATCCGCAGTTATTCATTGTTGAACTTTTTACTTGTTGCAGGGTGGAGCAGTCCGGTAGCTCGTCAGGCTCATAACCTGAAGGTCCCTGGTTCAAATCCAGGCCCTGCACCCAATGAAAGCCCGTGTCCGTAAGGAAGCGGGCTTTCGCCATTGCGGGCCTGGAGTTGAGCAGGGACCATTGTAACCTAAGATAACCTGGTTCTACCCCTACGAGCGCAGCGAGGAGCGCCGCCTGACGTAGTCGGCGCGCAAGGCAGTAAAAGGCTCACGCATTATCTTTATTTTTTGCAGGGCCTAAGTCCGACAGGCTGCTAGGGTTCTTGTATCCGCGGGCGCGAAGCGTGCGACGGGCGAATTCGCGCATATCCACGGCAGGGTCATCGTGTTCAAAAATTTCCGCACCGATGATTTGCTCGACCACATCTTCCATTGTGACGACACCGGATGGTGAACCAAATTCATCAACGGCCACTGCTAGTTGCTGGTGGGCTTTGAGAAAGGTTTGCAGGGCATCGGCTGCCGAGGCGTTATCCGGTATAAAAAGCACCTCCATACTGAAATCGGACATGGGTCTCGCGTCTTCATCGCGGGCCTTGGCTGATAGCAGGTCCCGGCGACGAACAACGCCGACAATATTATCCATCGAGTCTTCGTAAATAGGTATTCGGGCAAAGCGCAGGTTGGCAAACTCATCGAATACGGATTCAACCGTCAGAGATTTCTCGAGGGCAAAGACCACGGTGCGTGGAGTCATGATATCGCGCACGGGCACATCCTCCAAGTTAAGGGTATTGGCAATCATATCGCGTTCATGCTCGCTTAGATTGCCATCCTCTGCGCTGCGTTCGGCCATAAGGACGATTTCCTGCTCGCTGATACCAGTCGCATCTTTCTGGCCGAGCAACTTGCGCACCAACATTCCCACGCCCCAGGAAATCGGTTTCATAACCGCACATACCCAGACCAGTGGGAAAATAAGCCAGGGTTGGAGGAGCGGACGATAGGCAACACCAAGGTTTTTAGGTATTATCTCGGAGAAGAATAAAATGCCAGCGGCCATTGCCATTGAGGTATTGAGCAAGACGTTGGCTGAATCGGCCCATATTGTAACAGCCAATCCTCCCACCAGTGTTGCGCCGATGGTATTGGCAATGGTATTGAGGCTGAGTATCGCGGAACTGGTTTCCTCTATATTTTGTTTACAGTCTTCGAGACGTTTTCCGCGCTTGGGATAGGTACGTTTAAGGGATTCGATTTCAGTCGTAGTCGAGCTGAGAATCATTGCTTCAAGAATGGAACACAGCGCGGAAATGCTGATGGTAAATGCAATTGCCAGGAGGAAGTAGTAAAACATCTGCCGTTTTTAAGATTACCCATCAATTTGATCCAATATATCGCTCGAGTGCAAGTAATACCTAATCTAATCAATTTTGCGAGTTTGGTGCAAGCCTAGCGAGAAGCAGCGCACTTGTCCACTGGGCGAGGGTAACCAACTGGCTTAGGATAGAGGCTGCTAGTTCTCATGGATCGCGGCAAAAATGGCCTCGATTGCATCGAGCGTGCGGGGACCGGGAACGGTTAGCCAGTCAGCAGGGATGAAGTGGATGCGAGCGGTTTGCACCGCCCCGATCTGGCTCCAATAAGTATCTGCCAGCAGTTGTTGGATAAATGCGTTCCTGTCCATTTCGGAGCGCTCTTCACTACTCATTGCCAACAAAATAACCTCGGGATTGGCGGCCAGCAGGGCTTCACGATTCAATTGCGGCCAGGGAGAAATAGCTTTGTTGGCAATATTATAGCCGCCGCAGAGTCCTATCAAATCACCGACAAACGAGCCGCTGCCAGCACTGTAAAGGGCACTCATGCTGTAGAGCAAGACTACCCGGGGAGGGTCGATGCTCTTCGCTGCAACGGCTGACTCAATACCCGCAATGGTCTGGTCCCAATGGATTAAAAACCGTGCGCCTGTCTGCTCCCGTCCCAGCTGTTTTGCGAGGGTCTCAATGTCCTTGCGCAAACCATCCAAACCGCTGTGTTGCAAGCGCACTGTTGGCAAATTCATTTGTCTCAGGCGTTGTTCCACTTCCACAGGAGTGAGAGCTGAGAGAATGATGCTGTCGGGTTGGAGTGAGAGAATTTTTTCCGCATCAGGTAAATCAATCCGCCCTATAGAGGCAATATTGAGGGCTTCCGTGGGATGTTTGCAATGCATGGAACGGCCGACCAACAGCTCACCCGCATCGAGGGCAAAGATGATTTCGGTAATACTGGGTGCGAGCGAGATAATACGCGGCGCATTCTCCAGACGCTCCTGTGATTGCAAGTTTGCGGCTGGTTTACAGGCAGTAAATAACAGCAGCAATCCAATGAATGGCAAAATAAATAAAGCAACTGTGAGACGCAAGAGATACATACTAGTCAGCAGCGGGAACAAAGGGCAGCCATGATCGTGGATCGTAAGCCGAGCGCCAGCGCGGCTCCTCCAGCGTACCGCTGAGATTGCCCTCGAGGATGCCGGGGAAGGGATTGATATTGCGGGTGATGCGACGGATGAAGCCGGGTGTTTCGATCAACTGGCCAAAGAGGTGAATATACAAGCGGAAGTCGATGGCTTTATCAGGTATGGAATAAGTGCCGATCGCTTCCATTTCACCGACGCTGCCAACTATCATTAATTGAGGAAAGAAGACTTGCTCCCGACGCAGTCGAAAATCGCCATGCATGGTATTTAAGCGCAAGCTGGTAAAGCCCAGAGGTGTGCTTTCAAAAAGCCGTGAAATAGGGCCTAGTAACGGAATGGTGGCTAGGTTGGGATCTTTTAAGAGGAAGTGGCCCGGACCCACAAAGGCCATGGGATTGTCTTCGGGGCCTTCGGCATTTAATTGAACACTGATACGCGCAGGATCCTGGTTTTCAGCAACTGGTTGACTATCATCTGTCGTTATAGTCGCAGTTATTGGTAGCGGTGTAGCTGCCGTGGCTGACTCGTTTTGGGTGCGCTCCAGGTAATCGCGAACCACATCCAAAGCCTTTCCGCGTAGGGCATTTTCAAGTTCAAATTGGAAACGCAGTTGAGCCCTATCATCCGCATCCAACCAACGATCCACGTTGAGCATGCCGATGCCGTCAGCGAGATTGAGTCGAGCCTTGCGTAAATAACTGCGATTACCTTTGCCGTAGAAGTCAAAGGAAAGCCCATCCAGCGGAATGCCTTCGAAGCTAACAGCGCCATTGGAAGCAGCTTGAATGAAGACTGAGTTGGCATCTGCTGGCGGATTGAAATCTGGATTATGTTGGCGCACTTCCAGCTGCACCACGGGTGCTTTTTGCACATTGAAGGCCGCAGCCCAACGCGCTACCTCTGGTGGTAGTGCGGGGACGATGACTGCAGGATCTATTTCCGCATCCAACAGCATATGATAAATTTCCGGTCCCGTATTAGAGCCCGGGACGATCAGCCAGAAGATCGAGCCGGAAATCGTGCCACCGCTCTCGTGCAAGGCATAAAGGTCAAACAGTTCCACAAAAGTTGGTGTACCACGCACCTTGAGGCGACCGGAGTCAATGCGCAGTCCCTCAAATCCAACGTAACGGGCATCAACATTGCCATTGAAGTAGCGCGGACGGCGCTCAGCATGATTGCCGCGTATCACAAAATCGGCCCAGCTGGTTCCTATTTTGCTAAAGTCAAAGGGACTGAAAATGGATTCCCACCACGAGCCAACGATCGAGTTGATGGAGTTGGGGTCGAAGATGCCCTCCAAGTGCACCGCATAGTCGCCCGATTGTGAATGGTAGTTGGCGGATATGTAGCCATGATGATTTCCGGTTTCCAGCAAAGCGCGCTCTACGGCAAAGGCGACACCATCAGTTGTCAATATCGCATCGGCATAATCAATTGTGATGTCGTCCAGGCGCAGCGGTTCAATGCGCGCCCGCAGGCTGGCCGATTGAAACTGAAAACCTTTTGCAAATCGTACCTTTGCGTTGAGATAGGGACGATCCATAATCTCAATAAAAGGCATCCGAGGGGTGAGTGGCTTTAGCAATGGGTGCTCCACCAGCAGAATAGGATCAACCGTACCATTTAGCTCAAGATCCGCCTCAGCCCTTAATAGATTTATCCGCGCGTTGGCTGCCAGGTGTGTGGTGCGATCGAGGGTGATGACCAAATCGCAATGGATGGACTGCAGGCTTTCCATAGAAGCCCAGAGTACTGCCCGGTCAATGCTCTCCAACTGATAATTAACGGCACCACTTGCAATGGATAATCGGGATTGAGGCTGACTGCTGGAAGAGGACTGGAGACTGAATTGGAGGTCCTCGGCACGAACTGCAAGCTGTGGACTGCGCAGGCTGTCCAAACTCCCTTGCGCTTCCAGCTGCCAACGGCGATCGCGCAAATCAAAACGCAACTCACCATTAGCGACAAGGGGACCCAATGAGCCTAAATGCGTGACCAGACGACCGGAATGAAAGTGTGCGGCAGCGATCAAGGTAGAGGGCGCATGTGCCTCTGCGGCAAGTGCCAGATGTAAATGGGTTTGTTCCGCTTGCGGCAGGTGTTGCAGGCCCGCATCCAAAACTGCTGCAATGGCTTGTAGGGAACTTGCCAAATCGGGGACCGCTGCTGGAGGGGGTTTTGGCTCGCCGACAACGCGTTGCCGGATGCGCTTCAGGGGTTCGACTCTGGGCCTATGCGGCAGATTACCGCTGGCTGTCAAGGTCATCATTTCATGTCGCGCCAGCAAACTATCCAATACCCATGTGCTATCCCGCAACGAAAGCCGACCCTCAATTGCCTGCAATAAGACCTTGCCATCAATATCGCCACGATACAGACGGGCGTTGAGAATATCAAGGCGTATGCCATCCGTGGTAGTTTTTGGGTCGCGATTGAGTCCCTGCAGGGTGAGCTCGTGGACATATGCCAGTCTTGCTCCGGTCGTCAAATCGCCGAGTCGCAAACCCTTTACCGTAATGCGCCCACCAGAGTGGTAAACAATGCTTTTGGCAGCTAACCTGGCACCACGGAATTGCGCGCGATCATTAAGCCGTTCAAGTACTGCAGAAGGAACCTGCACGTAGCCGTGACTTAAAAACTCGATCAGCAAATGAGATTGCAGCAAGAAAGTTAAGATCAGGAAAAGGGCCAGCGCGTAATGAAATACGCGTCCAAGCATCGATCCAAGACGGCGGCCAATGGATTTTATTTGCAGGCTATGGGAATCGGCCATTGGTCAATTTGAGGCTGGCGGATTGAAGGAGTGGTTGGCGATAATTAGCGATCCGTTGCATCGGCCGACAAACCGATCCATCACTCAGCGGACTCGCTTTCGATAGCAGGCAGTGGCTCAGTTTTAGCAGGTGGATTGCCATCACCAAAAATGGCTTCAGCACGAGCATCAATCGGATCAATGAATTTTTCCAGAATTTCAATCAGCGAGGGTGGGATGAAGAAAGTTGCGTTGAATGTCTCCGCACTGGCCGCCTGCGATGTGCCGCCAAGCCGTTCGGATAACAATAGATTGCGCGATTCAAGCTTACCATTCTCTCCACCTGGCAAACGCACCGAATAACTAATACGGTATTGCCAGGGACGTGGATTGTCGGCGTCCAGACGATTTTCCTCCTGAAATGCATTTTGGATAAAACGCTCCGCCCGTGGTCGACGCAAATAATCGAGCAATCCGAGTAACGCTTCAGCGACTGGTTCTTCGTATTTATTTTCCAAATACAGAGGCCAGGTCTGCGTTGCAGGATCGATCGATTCATCGATCAACACTGCATCATCGGCGATTGCACTTAAGCGAATATTTTTAATTAGAGCCGAAGTTGGCAAACGTTCGAGCATGCGATCCCGATAATGCATGGCGTTGAGCGGCAGCAGATCCAGTAATGCCCTGCGGTGCACTTCATAGATAAAGGGTGCATCCGTCTTGGCGTAAAGCCGTTCATTATCTTCCTCCGGATGTGCCAAGGACAGCTCCAACAGAGTCTCGCCGGCGCGGCTTAGGCGAACGGTGCGGCGAGGACGCTCGAAGCCAAAGCGGGCAATCTCCTCGTTGGACGGACTGTCAGCAGCGAAACTGACAGCTCGCAATTCACGCAAGCGTTGCAGCAGATCGCTGATGATGGCGGCATCTGCTGCCAGGGTTTGCACCTCGCCGGAATCATTGGTTTGTATGATTTGCCAATCGCCCGTTTCCAGCTTCTGCAGGCGAATACTTCGGCCATTTTGACCTATGGTTATCCCGGAGACGGATGCCGGATTGAATTGGATGAAATTGCGTTGGCGCAGGGCATCCTGTGCCTCGCGCAGAGCGTCAAAGGGGGCAGCGGGAACAGTAAACACCGTAGGGTTATCTTCCAGGCGGGCAAAATAAGCGCGTTGCCTGGCAGCGCTATCAGTCTCGCCCAAGAGCAGGGTCTGACGTCGGCGGTTGCCCTGGAGAGTGATCTCCATGGATGGCGTTTCGAATCCCATTACCGCAAGATTCACTGCGCCGGATTCAACAAATCGGTTGGCTTTGACCTGAGCCAATGCATTGAGAGTATCGTTGACTAATTGTGGATTGGCTTCAACTGCGATTGGGGCCTCAAAATACCAGTTATTCTGAGTGCGGGCCAGCCGCGTTTTGAGGGTGGCTTCGGTCGCTTCGTTGGATGCCTGCATGGATAGCGAAAGGGTGTTGACCTCAAACACGGGAATCTCAAATACGGTAGGAGAGCGCAGATCCTCAACATCGAGAGTCAAATCCTTGATAATGGAATTATTAACGACATAGATGCGGCGCTGGTCGGGACCCATCAGGTAGACTTTATTGCCAATCTCGGTGGGTGTACCAATGGCGAGGGTGATGCTCGTGCTGCCAGCGGAGATGACCAGGCGAACGACCGGCTCAGCCAGTCCGTAATCGGCAAGTGTTTGCCCCGTCCGTTCCATTTCTGCGACGGCAAAGGCAGCTTCTTCCTCGATAAATTGCAGCTGGTTGAGCATGCGGTTTACCGCAAAGGCGTTAGCAGGCCACTGGATGGGCTCACGCAAATGCCATTGATTGCCGCTGCGTTCGAGGATTCGGGGTTGGTCCATGCGTTGCCAATGCAGTTCAATGCGGTCAGCATCCATTACCTCGCGGGCAATCGCACCAGCCAGACTTCCGCGGGCACTCGTTTCCGGCTCACCACGGCGGTCGAGATAGATAATCCAGCCGAAGGCCAGCACATTTAACAGCAAAAGGAAAATGGTAAATCGAAAGCGCATGGTAAGGACTTGCCGACTCAGTGACGGCGCATGAAGAAGATAACAATTCCCAACAAACCAACGGCAGTGGGCAGGATGGCGAAATAAAACAGCATACGGGTAAGGTTGTCCTGACTAAGGATGACCTGATGACTGGTGAAGGGGCGGGGAGGGATGTTAAGTAAATTGGTTTGGTCGATACTCCAGTTAATCGCATTCATCATAAGAGTGCGATTGCCGAAGCGCTCAAAGCGATTATTGGCAATAAAGTCGGAATTGCCAATCACTACCAGGCGCCCGCCGGGAATGTTAAGACCCAGATCGGCACCACCCATACGCTCCGAAACGGTCGCGATGGCAATGGGACCTTTCAAGTCGCGTTCGGGATTGAAAGTGGGATTGCGCTCGGTCCGGTAATCGCGGTCAGCCCAGCTTTGTTCAGAGGTACCAATCAGCTGGGTGACGCGCAGTCGTTCATCCGACATCGCTCCAATATCAATTCGCACCGGACGCGGCTGACCCATCAGCAGCGTAATTTGATATTCAATCAAAACATTGGTTATGGGGTGCTCCGCCATTCGGCGGATGATCAAATCGCCGGCAGCGGAGCGGAAATCCGGACCTGCGTCAAAAACAGCCATGTCTTCGGCCAGTACGCCCCAATCGAAAAACAGATCGTCCAAGCCAGTCGGACGGCCCGGATCGATTAACACTATCATTCTGCCATTGCGTTCGCTCATATAGCGCCGCAAAAGCTCCTGAGCCTCGGGTGCGATGGGTGCCTGTGGGGAGGGTATGACAATTAAATCGGCGTTGTCGGGAATTGCCGGAGTTTGGTTGAGGTCAAGTGTAGCAACGGCAATGTTGCGTTGCCGCAGGTGCGACTCCAATTGAGTCAGTCCCCGGAGCGGATCGGCATCGTCAATGCGCATTTCGCCATGTCCTACGAGAAAATAGATGGAGCGCACGCGACGGGTGGCGACTTCGACAATCGCTGAAGTAAAAGCTTGTTCACCTCGAAATGCGGAGATTTGACCATCACGGACGCGATATAGGTCGGCCAATGGAATCTCGCGGGTGCGATCACCGGAGGCAACCAGAATCACATTTTCCTGAGTCAAACCAAAGCGATTGGCAATCTCGGAAGCCCGGCGTCGTTGTTGGTATATGTCGACAAACTCGACTCTCACCATCGCCTCACCGCTATCACGACGACCGGCATAGGTGTATTCGCGCAACAGTTTCTGCAAGTCGCGGTGTACCCTGGGCTCATCCGCGTTTTCGGGAATGGTGACGATAATATCGACCGGTTCGCGCAACTCGCGCAAGTAGGCCAGCGTTTCCGGTGCCAGCGTGTAGAGGCCGCCCTCGGTCAAGTCGATCCGCTTAAACATCTTCGAAGCGATCACGTTCAGCGCGATGATAAGGCAGATAGCGAGCAGGATTTGCAGCACGCGATTGGCACCGCGCACCTTGCGGGCGACCTTAAAGTTATCCATTTGAGGCATAGGGCTCACGCTTTAGCCTCCAAAATAAGTGATGAGAGCCCCAGCAGCAGCAGGGCAGTACTCAGATAATAAACAAAGGGACGGCTATCAATTACCCCGCGGGCGAAGTCATCCAAATGCTGAAAAAGCTGCAAATAGCTGGCCGCACCATGCAACCACTGCGCCCATTCGCCCTCCAACCGTGCCAATCCACCCAGCTGCTGCCCACCTACTACGATTAGAAACAGTGCGGTAAAAGTAATCATGCCTGCGACCAACTGGGAACGCGTTAGACTGCTGGAAAAAATGCCAACAGAGATAAACAGCATTCCGCTGGCGGCCACAAATAGGAAGCCGCCCCAGTGCGTTGCCGGGTTAAGCAGGCTGCCATCGGGCATAGCGTGAGGGAATAACTTATCGGTAATAAAAGGAAACCACAACGTGGCTAGCCAGAGCATCAGGTAAAAAAGATAAGCCGCACCAAATTTGCTGGCAACAATGGAGAAGCGTGATGCTGGGGTGGTCAATAGCGTGTCAAGTGTGCCATTGGCTCTCTCCCCGGCAATGCTGCGCATAGTCAGCAACGGTACCACAAAAAATACCGGAATCCAGAAAATGCTAAAAAACTGTACTGATGGCAAAACGTCCTCCGGTTTTTCCACCATCGCACGGAGGATTGCCCAGTAGAGAAATCCCATTAAAATAAAAAACATCACGGCAGCCACATAGGTAGCCGGTGTGATTAACAGCATTCTTAGTTCGTGACGAAAGAGGACAATAAAATGGCGCATAAAAATCTTAGTTATTGGCAGCCGCCGCAAGCGTCCTTTGCGGACGGTGCGTTTCTTCCCATGAACGTTTGGTGGCAGCCAAAAAGATCGACTCCAAGGTGGGCTCAACCTTGTGACAGGCGCGCACAACCATTGCCGGCTGGCGTGTTAACCAAAGCAACAGTTCGTTGCCTGAGGGACCGTTGTTGTGGGAGCTTTCGAGCTCATAGGTGATAAAGCCCTCGTCATCGGCACTGCTGGTTTCAGCAACCACCAAACCCTTGCCAGCGGCGGTTAGCAGGGCGTCCAAATCAGCAGCCGGATCAGTAAATTTCAACTCAACCCGGAAATGCACCCCGGGCAGGAATTCCTGCTGCAGTTCGCTGCGGGTGCCAGTTGCCACCAGGTGACCGCGATTAATAATGATGACGCGGTCGCAACTGCGCTCAATTTCGGGCAGGATATGGCTGGAAAGAATCACCGTATGGCGTCCGCGTAGCCCATCAATCAAGCGTCGAATGCCCTGAATCTGGTGCGGATCCAGTCCTATTGTCGGCTCATCCATGATAATCACTTCCGGTGAGCCAAGCAGCGCATCGGCTATCCCCACGCGTTGACGAAAGCCTTTGGAAAGTGTGCCGATGACCTTGCGGCGGGCAGTTTTTGCCAAATCGCAAATCTCCATTACCTCATCCACGTTTGATCGTACCCTGGGCCCAGGCACCTCCTTAATCCGGGCGCGGAAACGCAAGTATTCCGCCACCCGCATGTCCAGCGGCAGTGGATTGTTTTCCGGCATATAGCCGATCTTGCGCTTTACCCCCTGTGGATCCGCCGCCACTGGTATCCCGGCAACCCACGCTTGACCAGAGGTCGCCGTCATCAACCCGCACAAAATGCGCATGGTAGTGCTTTTGCCGGCACCATTGGGACCCAAAAAGCCTACGATTTCCCCGCGCCTAACCGAAAATGAAATGCCGTTAACGGCGATCACTGGACCAAAGTGGCGAGTTAGTTGACTGACTTGGATGCTGAGTTCGGACATGAATAAAGATTACTACTTGTTTTTAAAACAACAGACAGTCAACGCGTCAATCAAGTTCCCCGGCATGGGTATTCAAGTGTTCCGAAAAACTTTCAGCGATATTCATCCATTGCCCTGACAGGAAGGCCTTGCTGGCCAAGGTAGGCTTTGGTTTCGGGGATGGTATAGGTGCCGAAGTGAAATATCGAAGCGGCCAGTACCGCGCTGGCTTTACCCTCATGCAAGACATCAGCCAGATGCTGTAACGTTCCAGCGCCACCACTGGCAATGACAGGCACAGTGACTGCATCACTGATGGCGCGCGTCAATGGGATGTCATAGCCATTTTTAGTGCCGTCGGCATCCATACTCGTGAGCAAGATCTCTCCAGCTCCGCGCCTTACCACTTCGCGGGCCCACTCTATAGCATCGCGCCCCGTCGGTTTGCGTCCGCCATGGGTGTATACTTCCCAGCGGGGAGAATCCGTAGCAACCGTTGCTTCGACTTGTTTGGCATCGATCGCCACAACAATGCACTGATTGCCAAAACGGGCCGAAGCTTCGCTGATGAGTTGCGGATGCAAAACCGCAGCGGTATTAAGTGAGACTTTATCCGCGCCGGCGTTGAGCATTGCGCGGATGTCTTCCACCGTGCGCAAGCCACCACCGACAGTCAGCGGCATGAAGCAGGCGGAGGCCGTCTGTTCGACGACCTTGTGCATAATTGAACGCTCGCTGCTGGAGGCGGTAATGTCGAGGAAGACCAACTCGTCGGCGCCCTGGGCCTCATACGCTTTGGCCTGTTCAACCGGATCGCCAGCATCAATCAAATTGACAAAGTTTACGCCTTTGACAACCCGGCCATCGTGCACATCCAGGCAAGGAATAATGCGAACGGATAGCATGGTGAGTCGATTGCGACGGCTTCAAATAAAAACCCTCAAGCGTCGGCAAATGAGATGTCCGGCTCAAAACGCAGTGAAAGTCGATATTGGACGCCTGGACGCATGATCAGCGGATGAGCGCGTTCAAGGATTTGCAAATAATGGATTTTACCCCAGTAGGTGCGGTAATTGGGATCGTCCGAGACGGTTTCAAGCTCTTTCCATTCGGCTTGGAAATCGTCTTTTATCACTTCCGTGCGATGACCATCAGCACCGAGCTGGAAGGTCATGCCCACGCGGTAGCTGGAGTGAGGATAACCAATCGCCACCAGGTAGCGCATGCGGTCCAATTGAATCTGATTTTTGACAAAGAAAGAAAACTCACTGGTAAGCACACCGCCCTTAAAGGACCAAGTCACCTTGCACGAGCCAATGCCGGGCACGATCTGTTCTTTGGTATTGATCAACTCCGGCTGGTCGTAGCTGAAAGTAAGGGCATTGCGCAAGCCCAGCTTGGTAGTGCAGTTTTTGCCATAGAAAGCGGGAACGATGACATTCTCACCAAAGGTCAACTCGGGCATCATCACTGGGGCGTAGTGGTTGACAGGCCAATCGAATATGCCGGGAGAGTGTGGAAATGCCAGATAGTCCGATGATTTAAGGCCATTGGAAGCTACCAGTGGCAATTGCAGGGCAAGCCCGGATGAGGGATCCTGATAAATGAACAAACCCTGTTCCTTCTTGCTGGATTTATCGAAGGAAATAAAGCGGCCTACCTTGCGCGGAGGCACAGTGTTTTCCGGTGCGGCATCGCCCCCAATCTCGCGTGCGAGGCGCGCCCATTGGCAGAGGTAACGGGCAGCATCAAAGTTGGCCATACGGGTGGTGTGTTGTGGCACTGTGCTGCGCTCATCGTCACGAATCACCAGATAACCATGCTCCTGATCCAGATAAGTCACAAAAAAATACATGAACAGGCGGCGCAGGGTGTCTTTGTAAAGATCCTTTTGGTTGGCTGGGATCCAGCCATCGCGCATGGATTGCAGAATCATGCTGATACAGTGCATCTGACCATAGGCGCCGATCGAGCGACCATAAGCCCAGCCCAGGCCATCTTGGCGCACAATGTCGGGCAACAACTTCAGGAAGCGTTCCGCGTGAGTGCGCAGGGTAGGGAGTTTGCGTTCGCGCAACTGGATATTGGCGTGCAATTGCAGTGATTGACGGATAAAGACGAATGACATCACGCCATAAAGGTCAAACACACCACCTATGCTGTCGGTGGTTTTGAAGTCATTAAAAAAGCCGGTACTACTGTGGGAGTTAACCCGTTCAACAAAGCGCTCAATCAAGCGTCCGGTTTCATCCTTTTTGGAAAGACCCAGGCTGTAGCGGGTCACTGATTTGGCGATGTTGAAAGCCTGGAAGTGATCTTCGTAATCGCTGCGTGCCAGCAGACGCTTGTCAAGCTGTTCGCGGGTCGGATCCAACAGCCGCTCCCACACTAAATTGCGGTCTTTGGCCGGACCAAAAGAGAGCAGACCCAGGGCGCTGTAGGCCAAGCCGTTTTCCAGCTCTTCATCCATGAAGGCCTGGGCAGTGATGGCGCGGGCGGCCAAATCAATCAGGTCTTTATCACCGATGTGAGTTTCGTGGGTGGCGCGATAATACTCCCCGATGGCGAGGGCTGCGTGGCCCGGCTCATCATCCCGGGGTTGTTCACCACTGACTGGGAGTATGGTCCCGGTTTCATGGATCGAATCCAAATTTTGACCAAGTATGGACTTGGCCATGTCAAGACATTGTTCGGCGAAATTCTGCATCGCAAGTGAGCTATCCTCAAATAGAGAAAAAGTTGAATAAGTGCTTTGTTGGTGACGGCTTGTCAATAGCTTTCCTCAGTCAAAATCGTGATCTTGCATTTTTTTCTGTTCAAGCTCAGCTTCGATTATGATCATCAACAATGACTGCCGCACCTGACAAGCTACTCCATCTGCGCGAACTAGCCAATGAACTCGGTCTCGATGCCATTGGCTCAGTGACGCTGCCAGTGGCCTTGCGAAGGGATTATTACCAGCAGTGGATTGCTTCGGGGCAGCACGGGCAGATGACCTGGATGGAGCGAAATAATGAGCGCCGTCTGGATCCGCAGCAGATCGTTGATGAGGCTCGCAGTGTGTTGGTGTTCGGACTGAACTATTTCCAACCCGACCCACAGCGACGCCGGTACCGTATTGCAAAATATGCCCTTGGCGACGATTACCATAATTTTTTTCTCAAGCGATTGCAAAAAATCTGCCGCTGCATGCGCGAAACATGGGGCAGCGCACAGCGTCCTTATGTCGATACCGGACCGGTTTTGGAAAAACCGCTTGCTGAACTGGCCGGGCTGGGTTGGCAGGGGAAGAGCACCATACTTCTCAATCAGGAGCATGGCACCTGGCTCTTCCTCGGGGTGATTATTACCACCCTTGAATTGCCCAACGGCGAACCGGTAAAAGATCGCTGCGGCAGCTGCACTGCCTGCATCACTGCCTGTCCCACCGCTGCAATTACCGCTCCCTACCAATTGGATGCCCGCAAGTGCATCGCCTATCTGACGATTGAGCACGATGGCCCCATTCCGCTTGAATACCGGCGCGCGATCGGTGATCGTTTGTTTGGCTGTGATGAGTGCCTGGATGTCTGTCCGTGGAATCGCTTTGCCAAACGCACCCGCGAAATGCGTTTTAGCGTCAGAGACTTGCCGGAATTGCGCCGGATGCTATCCCTTTCGGAAGAATGCTTTCGTGAGCTTTTTCGCGCTTCGGCCATGCGTCGCCTAAAGCGCGAGCGCTTGCTGCGCAATGCCTGCGTGGTTTTGGGCAACGTCGGCACAGAGGATGATCTGACGGCCTTGCGAACATGCGCGGAAACGGAATCGGCTATGGTAGCAGAACACGCGCATTGGGCGATAGGCGAAATAGCGCGCCGCTGTGAGCTGGCTGCTGCACGGATCTCCAGGCATTAACCGATTGCCGATGTTGACGCATCGTAGGTAATGGTTTTAAAACTGATAATTGAATCGAACTTAACACTAATCAACCAATGGCTAAAATACAATTCACAAAGAGCGACATTACCATCGATTTTGATGGTTCCCACGAAAGCATTCTTGAGGCAGCCGAAGAGGCGGGTCTGGATTTGGATTACGGTTGCCGCATGGGCAATTGCACGGCTTGCCAACAGCCGGTAAAATCCGGCGAGGTCAGCTATCCGCAGGGACATACGGGAGAGCCGGATGAAGGCAATGCCCTGCTGTGTTGCTGCGTGCCCGATACTGACTTGGTTATTGAGGCTTGAGCCAAAATTGCAGGGTGTTTTCGCTTTCCTTGCCGGAAGGCACCTCACGCCAGCTGAACTTTGCTTTGAGTCCGGCTTCTGGTTCGAATCCCATTGATTGCCAAAAGGCGTCCAAGGGGCGATAGTCAATAGGGCGGAGTGGATGATTTTCCTGGCGCTCAACGGCACAGAACGCGGCGATTCTGGAACCGTATTCCCTGGCTGCCTTGAGGCGTTCAGCGAAAAACGCTTTGCCTATTCCCTGTCCCCGCCACTCTGATAAAAGAACTGACTCGCCGAAGTAAAAGACTTCCGCTGGATCAATCCCCAGCGACTTGAAGGGTTGACTAAAGGCCGGGTCAGCTGCGGTCAGTGGCAGGGCAGTGGAGGCGCCGATAAGTTTTTGTTTATGCTGGACCAAAACCACACAGCTATTGGGCTCGTAAACATAACTGTGCAAATATTTTGCTTCATACGCCTCACTGCCATCATAAAGGTAAGGCCATTCGCGAAACACTGATATTCGCAAAGCGGCAATGGCATTGAGATAGGGCAGGATCGCCTCACCCCGCACAACCATTATGGTGTTGCGCTTATCGTCAACGCCCATCGTCAACCCAGCTCCCAGAAGTTTTCCGGTTCATCCATCAGGGTATCCTTACTTTCCGCCTGCCGGTATCCCGTCTCGTTGCTGTCCACTTCGCCAGCATCGTCCGCAAACAAAAGTTTCTCAATCGTCTGCTGGACGAAAACGAGGTGACGTTTCAACTCCGCCGACTGCGTAAAATCCACGCCAATGGTATGGCGCAGGCTATGGCAATTGGAAAAAGGAACGAAGCAGAGCCCGATGATGGCAATCAATAGTCGCCGTGCATCAATGGCAAAGCTGTTGCGACTGCTGGGATTGGCCTTTGCGAGGATGCGATCCAAACGCTGTAAAATCGGTGATTTGGATAACAGGCCGGGGTGCTCGGCAAAACACTTTCCCTGATTGAGGTTTTCCCACATCAGCAAACGGGTGAAATCGCTGTTATTGCGCAGGAATTTAAAATAGCGCTCGATTAGGTTGCGCAGTGAACCGCGCGGATCTTCAGATTCATCGGCGAAATTTTCCTCAATGGCTTCAAACTTGGCAAAAACATCTCGCAGCACCGCAAGGTAAAGACCGTCCTTGTTTTCAAAATAGTGATAAAGCATACGTTTGTTGCAGCCAGCCGTTGCAACAATATCATCGACCGCAACGCCGCTATAGCCATTCATGGAAAATAAGTCCTTACCAGCTTGAAGAAGTTTGGCGCGGGTTTTCTCAGGGTTGCGTGTTTGCTTGATAACCGTCTTTTGGGCCTTCATTGCAAAGTAAACTGACGACTATCGTTGGGATTGAAAATCTTTTTTTGGCGCTTTGGTGAGGAATGTATGTGCGGCATTCATTGCACAATAAATATTATGTCTAATTCAGTTATTGGGTTGCACGGGACTATCCCCTTGCTATGTAATTACACTATGTCTGATTTGGAAAACGATGCCATCGCCAGCAAGATCAACG
>SKFT01000156.1 GCA_007117865.1 Puniceicoccaceae bacterium
ATCTCCATCCCCCTGCGCTACATGCACACCCCGAGCGAGGTCGTTGACTTGAACGACATCG
This sequence comes from Puniceicoccaceae bacterium, assembly GCA_007117865.1. GTDB lineage: Bacteria > Verrucomicrobiota > Verrucomicrobiia > Opitutales > Coraliomargaritaceae > SKFT01. The sequence continues at coordinate 62 of SKFT01000156.1, forward strand.
AACACACGGTATCGCTGTTGACGCATTTTGCGCGTTCGCTGAAGAGCGGCGACTCGGGAATTTGGTAAGACTAATCTCAAACTCGAAATTTTTAATCTGAAATGCATTTTCATGCGGCTTTCAGCCGACAAATGAAAATGCCGTGACCCACTGCCTTCCAAATAAGGATTTTCATTTGCCTAGCTACCATTAGCCATTAGCTTGGATTGTTTGATTATCAATCGTTCCCATGATGACGTTATTTTGTAAATCCATCTTTATTCTCCCCGGTTTGTTTGTGGCTTTGTCTTTGCGGTCAGAATGGACGGAGATCCGCATTCTCTCCAGCGATGCGGAAAATCTCACGGTAAGCTATGTGCCGCTGGCCGATGTTGCGGCGGATCCGCGCACGGCGACCATCGGCGAAGGAGATGCCATGCTGAATTATTCTGGACGTGATGTGCGTGCGCGTATTGTTAGCAGCATGGGTCAGGAGCGACTGGATGCTATCTGGCCGCTGGTTGGTGTGCAGCAACGCGCAATGGATGGCACCAACCGCAGGCTCAACCGCACGGTTCTGCAAATGCCAAGGGGGCAAGCTTTGGCGCGCGGTGATTACCTGCCGGATTTCGCCTTGTTTGATGATCGAGGCGAAATCGTTTTTTCGCGAACCCTGCGCGGCAAACCCGTGATCCTGACTTTTATTTTCACCCGTTGCACGGTTGAGAACATGTGTCCGATGACAACCGGTCGTATGGTTGAATTGGCCCAAGCAATTGAAGAGCGCGAATTGGGACCCGCGCATCATCTGCTGGTTTCCTTTGATCCCGATTACGATACGCCTGGCAACTTGCGGCTGTTTTCGGTCACTACCGGTGCCGATCCTGTCAATGTCCGTTTTCTCACCGGAACGAAATCCGTGATCGATGACTTAACGCGTGCGTTTGGCATTGAAATCGTTGCTGAGGACGGCACCCTCAATCACACCATTGCAACCTTGCTTACCGACAACCATGGTCGCATCGTCCTGCGACAGGACGGCGGCCGCTGGTCGATGGATGCTATTTTGAATGAGCTCAACCGCAATCGCTAGGTTGCAAGATGTGTTCCACTGCGGAATCTAGGTATAAAAAATGACTTCAAGGCGTAAAATGATGACACAGACCCTGCTTTTGAGTGGGCTGTTTATCGGGCTTTACTTTGCATTGCGCGCCATCCCTGCCTCGCAGTGCGGATTTCTGCATTATGAGGCGGTGGAGATTTTGGAAGATGGATCGGAGCGTTGTGAGGGCGGTGCGCCGCCTTTTATCAACCTTCGCCGCAAGCCGTTTCCGGTTGCGCTGGAGCTGTTGGATAAACGCACCGACGAGGATGGCAGATTGCAGCTGCGCTTTGAGTTGCGCGGGCCTGACAATCGTCCCATTTTGCCGCATCAACTGGCGATAACGCACACCGAACGCATCCACCTAATGCTGGTGGATGCCTCCTTGGGGATATACCATCACCTGCATCCGCAGGCAGAGGGTGATAGCGGGGTATACAGCGTGCGCTTTGATCCACAGGCCGGAGAATACCGTTATTTCGCTGAGTTTGTTCCACTGCGCTCGCGGCAGAAAGCCATTGCCGATGGCAGCTTTACGGTGCCAGGCGCAGATCTTGAAGCAACTAGCGGCGCAGACGAAACCGCTCCGCGACTGCTGCCGAACGCCACACAAGTGAAGTTGCGCGGTGTGGAGCGAGCAGTGCGCCGCAATCGTGACACTACCATTACGCTACGATTTGAAGACCCCATTGCAGCCGATCGTTACCCCGATTTGCAGCTTATCATGGGTGCCTACGCCCACGTGGTGGCGTTTGAGGAAACCCTTTCCGGTTATCAGCACATGCACCCGATTTCTCCTGATCCGCGGCGCGTGAACGGCTTGGAAATGGACTTCATCTTTCATCCGACGCTGTCCGGCAATTATCGTATCTGGGTGCAATTCATGCTCGACGGCAAGGAGCACTTTATTCCGTTCGACGCTCAGGTGATGTGATTTTTGGAGCATTGCCGGGAATCCCATTTTTATAAAGTATGCAGCCCTCCAAGAAATACCGATTACGGATTAGCTTGCTAGTAGTCACCCTGGTTTTGGCATTGCTTGCGATAGTGGTTTTGATGCGCGAGGGAGAAAAGCGCCAAGCCGATGCTTTTGCCGGGCATTTTGCACAGCTCTATGCGGAAGGTGATATCGATGGCATCTTGGATTTATTTTACTGGCAGGGGGTACCGCAGCATCACCGAACCCGCTTGCGAATTGCCTTGCAGGCAGAAACCCGTTATCCGCTGGATCGGGTGAAGATCCAACGCGCGTCTTCCCGATCCATCGAAGAAGCTTTTAACAATACGTCGATTACGCTGAACCTTTCACCGCGCTGGCGCATGGAAACGATACTTGCCACGGAAGATCGTCTTGGCAATGCCTACTGGGTCGGCCTCACCGATGCGGGCAAGTGGAGAATTGCCGGAGCGAAAGGCTTGGAATGATACCCGTGCTGTTGGGGGAACTCGGATGCACTCAGAAACCCAAGTAATAAGGCGCTTGATTCCATCTTTCTAAACAGGAACATTGAAATTCATTAGATTGGGTATTATGAATCAAGTGCGCAGTAAGCGTCGTATTTACTCAGGCGGTGATTATTTTTGAATGCCCTAATTGTCAGCAACATTCAATTGACCTCTCAAGCGCAAGAAGCGCTTGTCGCTACCAACTGGTATGCGGGCGCGGTAAAGGGGGTCGTTGGTGGATGGGTCTGTACCGATGAAGTCTATGGTGACATCTTGCGGGTTATCCCATGAGTCCAGTGTCAGTGTAGTGGACGTTTCGGGAATGATTTCGGCATTTGCCGCATGCCGGTTAACGCGAAACCGTATGCCCAAGTAGGGACCATCCGGAAGGTTTTCAATAGGCTCGAATTGCGGCAGCGCGTGGATATCCTCGGGCCTGCGTTCGGATGCGCATTCAGGGAAGACCTGGGCGAAAAAAGGGGAGACGCCGGTGGTTCGGACAACAGGTGCCCGCTTTGGGATCAACTTGATCAGTGCGGTGAACCGGCTCGG
>SKFT01000145.1 GCA_007117865.1 Puniceicoccaceae bacterium
GGAATCTCCGGACGTCTTTTGCGGGCCTCATCCAATAATGCTTCCGGCGAGCGACCCACCAGCTGATATATCTGATGGATTCCCTGGTCAAGCAGGTCACGGACCGCTTGTATATTCATACGCGGGATGCGCATGAGCGGTGATTGGAGCGCTTCACTGTCGATTTTTTTCTTTTTGCGGATATTGACTGGATGGTCGAATGGCTGCATTTTCTTAATATTGACTGGAAACGGATTTAAAACAGCTCAGTGATCGAGCCAAATTCCGGATCGAACAGACGCTTGTAGGTGCGGATGGCTTGCCCATCAGTCAAGGCAGCCAAGGCATCACAAATCCGGCGAAAACGGCCATTGACCGAGGTTTCCGCCACAAGCAATTGCTCAGCAGCAGACGGCAGCAAATGCAGCACTGGTGAGCGTTGCGGGTCACCATAATTTTCCGCCAGCGCATTAAATAGACGCGTTAGGATAAAGCCGCCCTTAAACTCGAGTTGCTGAATTTGCGCGGAGCGGAAAATAAGGTCCACGGCAATTCGCTTGAAGAGGGCAATTTGATGCAGCATTTCCGGATCAATCATTAAGCGATAGGCATGCCGGTGCGTGTGATCGCTGAAAGCCGTCACCGCAGGTTCCAGCGATACGGCTTGCACGCAGCGTCCTATCCGTGCACTCAGCCTACGCTCAAAGGAACCGTCGCGAATAGCCCCAAGCAGCTGTTGGCAAAGCTTTTGACTGTGTTCATCAAGATTCGGTTGGCGCTCGGCCCAGTCTTCCAGGCTGGCCAACGTAATGTAGCGGGCGTGAATTCCGTCTATGACGTCGTTGAAACCGTAGGCGGAATCGTCCGCCCAGTCCATAATTTGGCACTCAATGCTTTTAGCTGCATTCCAATCTGTCGGGCTGTAGCGGGTGTCCCCGGATTCTATACCCAAGGCTTGCCTGCGCCATTGCTCTTGGTCGTCATAAATAAAATGATGCTCCGGATAGCGTTTACTGCCAGCTTCCGATGACTGCGTGCATTCCGAAAAAAGTGCCTTGTACTTCATCACACCATCGAGAAATGCCCGCGATGGATTCATGCCACTAGTGCCGTCCGGTCGGTCGTAGATCAACTCGGAGAGGATGCGCAAGGTCTGACCATTTCCTTCGAAGCCGCCGTAAGGATGCATCAGCTCATTCAATTTGCGCTCACCGATGTGGCCAAAAGGAGGGTGCCCAAGATCGTGCGCCAGTCCGACGGCTTCCGTCAAATCGGCATCAATGTAAAAATCCTCGCGCAGCAGCGGACTGCGGGCCTTCAAATAACCACAGATTGAGCGACCAATTTTCGCTACTTCAATGGAGTGGGTCAACCGGGTGCGGTAGAAATCATACTCTCCAGATTGAAAGACTTGCGTTTTGGATTGCAGGCGACGAAACGGATACGAAAAAATAATCCGGTCGCGCTCAATCTGAAATGCGCTGCGGTATTCATCGGGGTTGCCACTTGTGTCGGGTGGCGGAAACCGTTTAAGGTCAAAGTCCTGGTAAAAGTGATTAGGCATTTCTTGGTTTGTTTGAAATCTATGGTTGTCTTTTATTGGTGTTGCGGGCAATTACTTAATCCCAGTCAATAGTCAATAATGTTTAACCATTTCCAGCAATGACACAATTAAGACAATTGTTACCCCTAATTAAACAGCTCGTTTGCTTGTTGCCATTTTGCCTTGCAGTCCTGCTTCCCACTGCTTCTCTAGCCCGCGTGGGCGAGAGTATGGCTGAAATCGAGCGCCGTTTGACATCTTCCGGCGGGATCATTTATCGCGATCAAGCCATGATCGACGCTCGCATGCGCGGGATGCCATACCTGCGGATTCTGGATTACCTGCCGTCGCGTCCGCAGGTGAGGCTTTATTTCAAAACTGATGATGGAAGGCGTCCCATGGCCAGTGAATTGAGCGCCAGAGATATGCCAAAAGGCTGGGATTTGCATGTGGTCTATCTCAATGGCGTCTCTGTCCTTGAGGCCTACAAGCGCAGTCAGGCGCTTACAGAGCAAGAGATTAACCAGCTTTTGGCATTGCAGCAGGGAGATTCCTACTGGGAACGCGTGCGAACAGCGGAAAATACCGCATTAGGCTACCGCATGCTGCGCAAAGATGAAGTCTTGCGCGCCAACCAGGTTGGTAATGATACCCTTATTATCTTTGACGCCAAAATGGATCGCCACGTCGCTGAAGCGATTGAAGAGGCACGTATTGAATCTGCCCCCATTAGCGTGCAGGGATTTTAAGGCCAAAAATGACTTGATAAGACTCTTGCCAATGTCTGCAGGATACGTTTTTATTCTCCGTTTTTCATCTCAATAAACGGTCTATGAATACATTCACGCATTCCTTCTTTTTAGCCCAAGCCGATGCGCCTGCTGGCGGTGGCTTTACCACATTAATTTTCTTTGCTTTTATTTTTGCGGGTATGTGGTTTTTGATTATTGCCCCGCAGCGCAAGCGCCAGAAGCAACACGAGGCGATGATTCGCGCCGTTAAATCAGGCGATAAAATTGTTACCGCCGGTGGCATTATCGGTAGTGTTACCAACGTAAAAGACGACCGCATTACCGTTAAAATTGCCGAAAACACTAAAGTCGAAATCAATCGCAGCTTCATCCACGCCAAGTTGGACGAGGCCGCCGAGTGATCGACTTCTCGTAAGCCCTAATTCTTTCAGACCCGAACGCGTAACGCCATGTCCGGTAATATACTTTGGAAATTCATCCTTTCTGCTGCCATCATCGCATGGGCGATTTTAAACATCACCCCCCTGCGAGACCAGCCTTTTGATACCTTTATTGAGGAGCAAGCTTCTGCGCATCAAGAGGAATTTGTCAGTATTCTCAATCGCGCACGCGAGCGGGTTTCAGAGGGTGAGTCACCTTCCCTTTTGTTCGCACTCCGCTCGCTCGGAGAGGAGGATAAGATCGATTTTCTGCGATTTTTCCCACACATCAATGTGCGGGATATCGCCAACATCAATCGTCGTAACGATATCTTGCTGCGACACTTGTTGGGGCAGTCCCGCAGCAACCTTGCTCTGGGTCTCGATCTAAAGGGTGGAGTCGGTTTTACTTTGAAAATAGATGAGGAGTCGAC
>SKFT01000095.1 GCA_007117865.1 Puniceicoccaceae bacterium
GAAAGCCAGCAAAAAATGGCCGCAACGGACGAAATAGCCCAGCTGGTCGATTCGAAAAATCCAAATCGCGTGAATTTTTACCGTTGACCTCAGGAAGTTACGGATTCAGGGGATCCTTATTTATGAGATATCTGGAAGAAATTTAATTGACCTTCAAAAACGAATAGATTCCTTTCGCCTTCATGAAAACCAACTGCTCAATCAATGAGTTCGAGAGGTGTCAATAACCCCTGGCTAATACAGCCCGTTAAGTTATGTTAATAGGAACTGATCCACATCCACCCCAGCCTAAAGACCGTGTGCCATTGCGCACTAAAATCACTTGGGGCTTTGGTGGCTTGGCCGATAACTTCATGTTCAATACGCTAACCGCGCTCGGCACGCTTGTGTATGTGAATCACTTTGGTCTTTCACCGGCCCTGGCGGGCTTGGCACTGGCCTTCCCGCGCTTAATCGATGCCTTCACTGACCCCTGGATTGGCAACCTTTCAGACAATGCCAAAACCCGCCTGGGCCGTCGTCGTCCGTTCATGCTTTTTGGGGTCATTGCCTGCGTGGTGCTTCTACCGCTGTTGTGGACTGTGCCGATGGTGGAAACCGCACAAAACCCATGGTATAGTAACATTCCCTTCCTCTACGTCTGCTTTATCGGCAGTATGCTGGCAATTGCCTACACCTTATTCGTAGTGCCTTACACAGCTCTTGGATATGAGCTGACACCCGACTATGATGAGCGCACCCGCACCTTGGTTTGGCGCATGTATATTGGCTTGGCGGGCTCACTTTCCGCAGCCTGGCTGTTCCGCCTGGCGTCGGAAGACACTTGGTTTCCGAACTTGGGAGTGGGTGCTTTCTGGGTAACTGTCGGTGTCAGTATCGTCGTATTGGTCGCTGGTTTAATACCGGTAATCGGCTGTCGTGAAAATCTGGAAATCGAGCGACAGGAGCCGATCAAGCTTATCCCGGCGATCCGTTACTCGATGACGAACAAGCCGTTTCTAATTTTATTCTTTTGCTACGCAGTCATCATCATGGCCCTGTTCTCGGCCCAAGGGATTGCGCCTTTGTTGTTGCAGCACTATGTGTTTGAGGGCAGTGCAGTAGCGGTCGGCAATTTTTCAGGGATAGTGGGAACCATGGCGGTGGCACTTTCCTATTTCAGCATGTTCTTAATCGGCTGGATCTCGATGAAAACCAACAAGCGGGCGGCAATGATCGTTGGGCTTTTATTTATACTCGCGGGCACGTTTATCAACTACTTTGCCATCGATCCGCGCTGGCCCTGGATGTTATATGTTGCTGCGTTTGTCAGCTTCCTCGGCATGCAGGGGTGCTGGTTGATGATTTCTTCGATGGTCGCCGATGTTTGCGATGATGATGAACTCAACTCAGACCGCCGCCGTGAGGGTATGTTCAGCGCGGCTATTGGCTTTGCCCTAAAGGCGGGACAGGCAGTTACTTTTGGTATTGGCGGCTACCTGGCGACCGCCGCTGGATTCGATTCGGCAACCGTCGCCGAATTCGGGTTGGCCGCTGATGTAGCCGTGCGCATGAAGGCACTGTTGATTGGTTTCCAAGCACTGGCGCTGATTCTGGCAATTTTCCTCATGACTTACTACCCGATTACGCGCGAGCAATCCGAAGAGACCCGGCGCAAGCTTGAAGAGCGGGGGCGACAAGCTTGGGCTATCAAAAACGGCGATCAGGTTTAAGAGAAAGCAAAATACGTGTAGGGTGGGGGAGCGACCCTAATTTCTAGCCGTCTCTTGAGTATGCGCTTTACGCCAGCTGCCGGGCGGTATGCCTTCACTTCTGACAAAAGCCTGACTAAAGCGGGTTAAACTTAAAAAACCGCTTTCAATGGCAACCGTTTCCACGGTTTTATTGGAGTTTTTTAATAACAGTTTCGAATGATTAATACGACTCTTGAGAATAGCCCGGTAGGGTGAGCAGCCGAGGGTATTCTTGAAGGCCAGTTCGAGCTTACGCCGGGAAACACGCGTTGCACGCAATAAATCCTCGACAGTAAGACGTTGTCCCAGGCGTTCACGAATCGCTGATAGCGCGGCCTGCACATGCGGGTCATTGGTTTCAAAGGGGGCCGAGGATTTGCGCACACTCAACTGCAGAGGTGGAATCAGCACAGGATCCAAAGGCACAGGGTTGCCGTGAAAAAGGTCATCCAATGCCTTGGCCGCAAGATAACCGATCTTTTCCGAGTCCTGACTGACACTAGAGACAGAAGGTCGGACCATGTTGCAGAAAATAGAATCGTCATCCACGCTCGCAACGATCAACTCTTCAGGGATACGTATGCCTGCTTCAACCATGGTGGGGACACTCTCGTTGATGAGGCTATCCGAAAAAACCAGCAGCCCCAGACGCTTGTTTTTTTTCTCCCGCAGTGCGGATTTCAATATGCGCAAAGCACTGCGGAAGGGCGAGGTTTTGCTATTGTTTGGCAAGTCGGTTTTAAAGGGAAGGGCTTGGGGAGGAGGCACACCTGCAGCCAGACAGGCTGCGGAAAATCCTTCCAATCTACGTCGTCCAATCTGCTCAACGCCCGTAAGCTGTTTGCACGGACCATAAAAATAGGCCTGATCAATCGATTCCTCCATGAAGTGCTCGCCGATCCATCGACCCACTTCGAAATCATTACTAGCGAAGGAGGGGATCGTGGCGCTGGATAAATGCGCAAAAACATTCACACAATGAATCCCGCTCTTGCGCAATCGTTCAACGTCCTGTTCATGCCAAAAAATGCCAATTATCCCATCGTAGTTTGCAGGATCCAGGTGGACCACTTGTCTGTCCAAATTTGGCTGATGTTTACTTTCCTGTGGGAATGCCCAATGGCACTGGTGTTCAGTGCTGTAATTCAGGATACCCCGGATGACCGAACGGTGCGCACTTTGGCTGCCGTGGACGGCGATGCCGATTCGCATGGAGTTCAATTTTTTACACCCTCAACTGCGGAACTCGGGTTAACACGTAGCGGCTGTTTTCATCGCGCACGGTCAAAGGTTCGCAGCGCTCCTTATCCCCTGTGCGCCACCAGCCTTTGAAGTCTACCGTCCAGACATCGTTGTTGCTCTTGGCCCGCTC
>SKFT01000023.1 GCA_007117865.1 Puniceicoccaceae bacterium
GCCTTGGAAGCGACCGCCAAAAATGCCGTGGTCGGTGTCGGTGCACCCTGATAGACATCCGGCACCCACACTTGAAATGGTACCGCACTGATTTTAAAAAAGATCCCGGCGAGGGTTAGCAGCACTCCAGCCCGCACCAACGCATTGTCACTGTTGAGGGCGATGAAGTTTTGCAAGTTGCCAAAGGCGAGCGCATCGGCACTGGCACCTGCCAGTCCGGGATTGCCGCCTGTGCCGTAGAGCAAAACGATACCAAATAGCAAAATTGATGAACTAAGTGCACCCATAATCAGGTATTTCAACCCAGCCTCCAGTGACAAAACGTTTTTGCGGCAATAGGACACCAAAATGTAGAACCCAATCGTTACCGTCTCCAAGGCAACAAACAACATGACGAAGTGGTGGCTCTGCACCAATAGCATCATCGCCGCAGCAACAATGATCACAATCGCATAAAACTCTGTTCGTGCCAACTTCTCCCGCTCCAGATAAATGTGGCCCAGGTAGCAAACGACAATGGAGGAGATGAAGAAGAAAGCCCGCATGAATTGGGTCAGGTCATTTTGCAATAACATCCCCCCGAACAAGGTGCCTTCAGTCACCAGCGGAGTGCTGCGTCCGGCAATTGCAATCACCGCAAGAATGGCAATCTGGCCGAAAACAGCGAAGCGCACGATCAGGTTGCGCTGATGTGGCGGGAGGATCATTTCAATCACCAGCAAGGTCAGTGCCAGCAGCCCAAGTGCCATCTCGGGCAAAATGGCACCCCATTGATTGGTTGCGGCTATTTCACGCAGAAAGGTTATCAGGGTTTCACTCATCGCTCGTTGGAATGCAGATCGGAAGTTAAAATAGCCAGCGGCTGCACCTCAAGGGTATCCTCTGACAAAACAAAAACTGCGGGAGTTTCGGCTGCCTTGCTGTAAATCGACTCGAGCGCCTCGCTCGCATTATCGGTCAAAACCGCTGGCCATAGGCCAATAATCAACAGACCCAGGACCAGGAAACCGGCGGGCAGGCGCTCAGACCAGCGCAGGTCCTCGATTTCGCCCTTCTCGAAACGCTTGAGGATGGCTTCGTGCGCATTGCCAAAGAAGGTCCGCGCCACCGCACGCAGCCCATAGACAGCGGAAATAATAATGCCAATTGCCGTCGGCAAAACGAACCAGCGGGTAGCTTCACTTTCGCCAAGGCTCATAAAGATGGTGAATTCACCAATGAAGTTGCCAAAGCCCGGCAAACCAATACTCGCCATCGTAGCTGCAACGAAAAATGCCGCCAAAACCGGTGTCTTGCGGGCGAGTCCGCCCATCGCACCCATATCAAAAGTCTGACTGCGGTGATAGATACAGGTGGAAAGCATAAACAGGAGCGCCACCGACATACCGTGGGCCACCATTAGAATAATTACGCCACCGGCACCAATCACCGAGAAGGTGGCGATGCCGAGGAAGCAATAACCCATGTGCATGACCGAGGCATAACCAATCATTTGCTTGAGGTCATTTTGCGCCAGTGTGATCAAGCCGATGATCAGGACGTTACCCAGCGCCAACCACAACAACCATGATTGCCATTCGAGTGCCCCCAGCGGTAACAGCGGTGCCGCAATTTGCAGGAGTCCATACAGGCCAAATTTTTTCAATACCCCGGCGTGCAGCATGGCAGCTGCAGTCGGGGCCACACCGTAGCCGCGCGGTGCCCAGCTGTGGAACGGAAACAGCGAAACCAGAATGCCGAAGCCGACCAGCAACAGCGGAAAGATGTTGTTCTGCACGGTCGCACTCAAAGGTTCAGCGGCAAGGTATTCGCGCAGGGCGATAATCGAAAAGGCCTCGGCGCCGCTATTCCAATAAAGCGCGATCAGGCCGAGCAACGAAATCAGCGCGCCAGCGGTCAGGTAAATCGTCATTTCAATCGCCGCCGTCCGGCGTCCTGCCCCACCCCAAATACCGATCATGATAAAGGTGGGGATCAGCGCAAACTCGTGAAAGAAGTAAAAGAAAAACAGGTCGATGGAGGCAAAAGTGCCAACCAAGCCACCCAGCATAATCAACAACAGCGCGAGGTAGAGGTGTCCGCGCTCAGCCTGTGACTGCATCGCAAATAAGCCTGCGGCCAAGCCGACCACCCCCGTCAGCAGCACCAGCGCCAGCGAGATGCCGTTCAAGCCGAGGTGCAAATAGATACCCAGCGCTTCCAAGCCGGTCGCAAAACGGCTTTGAAAAACAAAGCCGCTCTCCGCCGCAGCCGAGCTAAAGCAGGCGTATAGCCACAGTGAAATCACCAGCGGCGCGGCAAAACCAACCAGCGCTAAAATGCGGTTTAGACGTTGCGGGAAACGTCCGCCGAGCAACAGCAGTCCACCCAAGGCCAGCGGCAGGATGACAGCGATGAAGAGCAGTATAGCGTTGAAATCGGAAAATCCGGTGACCATGACAGGTAATTAGCGGTATCAGGAAAAGTTTAACCAACCCAAGGCTAGGGCCAGCGCGATTAGGGTTCCAGCGAGGAACCAGTAAACAAAGCCGTGCAAGTTGCCATCGTGCAGACGGCGGGAAAAGATCCCCAGCACCCCCACCACACCCGCGCTGCCGCGCAGGATCAGGCCCTTGAGCACAAACACATCGAGGAAGGCCAGCAACTCGGCAAAGCGCTGCTGGATCTTGGCAACATAGTAGTCGTAGATTTCGTCGAACCACAGACGGCCTTCGATCAGACGATAAACCGAACGCGCCTTGTCCTCCAACCGGTCGCTCTTGGCGCCCTTACCGTAGAAGAATAAGGAACCCACCAAGCCCAGCACCCAGGCAACCGTGCCCCATATGAAGATGGTCTTGTAAAGTTCGGAATAACCCTCTCTGGCGGCAAGGGCATCCAAGCCAGCTCCGATGTAACCGGTAAGCTGGTCCGGCCAGAGGGCTATGTGTCCACCGACAATCGAAAGGATAGCAAGGACAATCAGCGGGAGGGTCATGCTCAGACCACCCTCGTGCGCCTTGGCGGCATTTTCGGATTTAGGCTCACCGAGGAAGGCAACCCAATAGAGGCGGCCCATGTAGCCAGCGGTCAGGAA
>SKFT01000062.1 GCA_007117865.1 Puniceicoccaceae bacterium
ATCCAACAACAACCGCTCATGCACCGTCATGCTATAACAATGATAATACGCCTCCCCCTGTATAAATATTCGCTTCATAGGAATACTAACATACCAGGTTTATAGTAGTGGTGTCAAGGGGATTTTTTGTTGGGGTGGACAAAGTGGGGGTTCTGAGTATGGTTTTTTGATGATTGTTGTTCGTGAGGCTGGGCTTTACTGCGCTGCGGGTGATTTTTATGTGGATCCTTGGCGCTCGGTGCCTTGTGCAGTTATTACACATGCGCATGCTGACCATGCACGCTGGGGTTCTAAAAAGTATTATTGTGCCGCCGTAGGGGAGGGGGTGTTGCGGGCGCGGATCGGTGATAATGCGATTATCAAGGGGATACCGTACAGAGAATCATTTCGCATGGGTAAGGCTCTGATATCTTTTCATCCCGCTGGTCATATTCTTGGCTCAGCGCAGGTTAGAGTTGAGGTGGAGGGCGAGGTTTGGGTCATTTCCGGTGATTATAAGAATGGTAATGACCCTTCCTGTGACCCTTTCGAGACAGTGACTTGTGATACCTTTGTCACCGAATCCACTTTTGCTCTACCGGTTTATCGATGGCCATCGCCAGAGTCGGTATTCGATGAGATGAATCATTGGTGGCGAAAAAATCAATTCAATGGCCGGACCTCCGTTGTCATCGCTTATGCTCTCGGTAAAGCACAGCGAATCCTCTGCGGTTTGGATGCTGGTATCGGCCCAATCGGTACTCATGGCGCGGTTGAAAAACTCAATCATCATTACCGCGAAGCCGGAAAACCCCTGCCCGCAACACTAGCAGTAGGGGGCGATAGTCAGGATGTGCTGCGGGGCCGTGGCTTGATCGTTGCTCCTGGTTCGGCACTTAACTCCTCTTGGTTGAAACGGTTTGCGCCTTACTCGCTTGCTTTTGCATCTGGTTGGATGCGAGTGCGTGGGGCACGTCGACGTGGATCTTTTGAGCATGGATTCGTGTTATCGGATCATGCAGACTGGCCTGGTTTACTGGCAACAATAAGGGCAACGGGGGCGCGTCGAGTTGGGGTTACTCATGGCTTCAGCGATATTTTGGTGCGTTGGTTGCGTGAGATCGAGGGTTTGGAATCGTTTGTCTTACCCACTCGCTTTATTGGCGAGGCGTCATCGGAGAAAGATGAGGACTCATGAAGCGATTTACCGACCTATACCTTGCATTGGATGGTTCTAATCGCAACCGTGATAAGCTCCAGGCTATTGTTGATTATCTCAATGAGGTGTCGCCGGAAGATGCTGTTTGGGCAGTCTATTTTTTATTAGGCAATCGATTGGGAAGACTGGTAAGTGGACGTGTTTTACGTGTGGCAGTGGCGCATGTCATGGACTTGCCGGAATGGTTGGTAGACGCATCGTATGCACAGGTGGGTGATCTTGCGGAGACAGTGGCCTTGTTGTTGCCTGATAGCAATATGGACAACACCGCAAAAGCGTTGCCACCATTGCATCGACTGGTGAATTGCCTACTAGAGGGCTTTGCTGGTGCGGATGAATCCGCTACTCAGGCCTTGCTGACGGATCTCTGGCAAAGTGCTAACAGTAGTGAGCGATTGGTTTTAAACAAGCTGCTAACAGGAGGCATGCGTGTGGGTGTGGGGCGGGCTACGGTAGTCAAGGCCTTGGCGCAACTGGCTGGTGTCGAGCCTGCAGTCATGGCGCATCGCATCATGGGCGGCTTTAGACCGCGATTGGAATCGTATCTTGCGCTGTTTAGGGAGCAACCTTGCTCGGATGCCTCGGCGCGTCCCTATCCATTTTATTTGGCAAATCCCCTTGATGAGACATGTTCGATAGCTGAATTTCTGGGGGATTTGGATGACTGGCAGATCGAGTGGAAATGGGATGGGATTCGCGCCCAACTACTGCGGCGTGACGCTGCTTCCCTGTTGTGGTCGAGGGGAGAAGAGTTAGTCGGTGAATTTTTCCCGGAAATAATGGATGTCGTTGAGATTATACCGAAGGGTGTGGTATTGGATGGTGAAGTGGTCGCTTGGGATGCGAACCGGCAGCGGCCTTTGCCTTTCCCGACTTTGCAGCAGCGGTTGGGACGCAAACGCATTAGCAAAAACTTACGTAAAACCGTTCCGGTTTGTTTTATCGCCTATGACCTTTTGGAGCATGAGGGAATCGATGTGCGCGAGCAAAGCATGTTTAAGAGACGGGCACGATTGGAGTGCATTTTTGCTGCGTTAGGGCAACAACCATACTTGCGCCTATCACCGATTGTGGAGGTAGGCGACTGGCAGTCATTGCACAGATTGCGTGCTGAAAGCCGTCAACGAGGAGTGGAGGGCTTTATGATTAAGTGCAAAGCGGGTCCATACCGGGTAGGGCGTGTGCGTGGTGATTGGTGGAAGTGGAAAGTGGATCCCTTTACTCTGGATGCGGTATTGGTCAACGCGGTTAAAGGGCATGGTCGCCGGGCGGGATTGTATACTGACTATACCTTTGCCTTGAGGGATGACGAGCAGGGCTGGGTGTCGTTTGCAAAAGCTTATTCCGGCTTAACCGATACGGAGATTCGCCGGGTGGATGCCTGGATTCGCAGCCATACACTTGAACGTCATGGTCCGGTCAGAATCGTTGAGCCAAAATTGGTATTTGAAATTGCCTTTGATGGAATCGCCGAGTCTCGGCGGCATAAATGTGGCTTGGCAGTACGCTTTCCGCGCATTCATCGCTGGCGCCAAGATAAGGCAGTTGATGAGGCGGATGATCTGCAGGCGCTGAGGGATTTGTATCAAGCCTAAACCAGTGCCCGTGATAAATTCAAATGTTGAAAGAAGGCTGTCATAAAATATTCAATTCAAAAACGGGAAAGTAACTGGCGAACCGCTGACAATAACTCGGGATCATCGCGCAGTTCATATTCAAGCTGTCTTGCCATATCTTGGGCTTCCAAGGGATTGCTGCCAGCTCGTACCCAAGCTTTTTCGATGCGAATAGTGGGTTTCACCCGCAAGGACTCTGCCAGTTCCTCATGAAAAGCCTCCGCCTCTTCGAAATGACTTA
>SKFT01000021.1 GCA_007117865.1 Puniceicoccaceae bacterium
ACTTTCCACTTTTCACCTTTAGCCCTTCTGGCTCCTGTCTTCTGAATTCTGAATACCGGAGTGGTTACGATGGATAGCTCAATGGATGTCTTGGTAACAGGTGGAGGCGGTTTCATTGGCGGCTATGTGGTCGATCGGTTGCTGGCCCGTGGCTACCGCGTTCGCCATATCGGACGCAGTCCGCGTCCCGACCTCGCCGCCAGGGGCATCGCAGTTCACACTGGTGACCTGAGGGATCAGAAAGTCCTGCACTCTGCCGTCAACGGCACCGATGCCGTTTTTCACATTGCCGCCAAGGCCGGGGTTTGGGGTCCCAAATCCGCTTTTTTTGAGGCGAACGTCCTCGGCACCCGAGCGGTTTTGTCCGCTTGCCAGCAGTTCGACGTCAAACAATTGATTTATACCAGCACACCCAGCGTGGTCTTTAATGGCGGACCCTTTCGCGGAGAGGACGAATCCCTCCCCTATGGACGCAACTGGCTTTGCCACTACGCGCAAACCAAGGCACAGGCCGAGGCAGAAGTGCTGGCAGCAAACGGGTCCGGCGGACTGAAAACGGTGGCCCTGCGTCCACACCTCGTCTGGGGCCCCGGCGATCCGCACATCCTGCCGCGCATCATCGCGCGGGCCAAGACGGGCAGATTGCGCATTGTCGGCGATGGTACCAATCGGGTTGACATCTCCTACGTGGAGAATGTCGCTGATGCCCACCTTTGTGCGCTGGATGCGCTCCGCGATGGACGAGCGGACGGCAAACCCTATTTTATTTCCCAGGGTGAACCCGTGTCGCTATGGCCTTGGATCAATAACCTTTTGCAGAAATTGGCGGTGCCCGCGATCCATCGTCACATTTCCTATAAAGCCGCTTATCGAATCGGTGCCGTCGCCGAAGGCTTCTGGTCGCTGTTGCGTCTCAAGGGAGAGCCACCCATGACCCGTTTTGTCGCCACCGAACTTGCCAAGGATCATTTTTTTAGCATTGCCGCGGCGCGCCGGGATCTCGGCTACCAACCCGCCATTCGTATTGATGAAGGCGTTGAAAAAACCATCCGTTGGTTGCGGGGCAATCGTGTGCCTTAGGCCGCTTTTCACTTATGACACTCGAGGCCATCCTAAATAATGCACCGATTGGTGTATTAATTCTTTTGCTGGTGGGATTTTTGCTCACTCTCGCCAAAGGCGCTGATATTTTGGTTGAGCAAGCCGTCGCCCTGGCCAGCCGCATCGGCTTACCCGCAGTCATTATCGGTGCCACGATCGTCAGCCTCGGCACCACGCTCCCGGAAGCCGCAGTATCCGTCATGGCCGCTATCCAGGGCAAGCCCGAGCTGGCGCTCGGCAACGCCGTTGGTTCCATCATTTGTGACGCGGGCCTCATTATTGGCATTGGCGCGCTGTTGCGACCGCTACCCATCGACCCCATCATTGTTGGGAAGCAGGGATGGATCCAGCTGGCGGCTGGCTGTTTACTGGTTGTCTGCACCCTCCCCTTTGGCAGTCTCGGCAACATCCTTACCGAAGGCGGTCGGCTGCCCCAATCCGCTGGCTTCCTTTTCGTGTTCCTGCTGGTGGTTTATTTGGTGTGGTCGGTGCGCTTCGCCAGAACCACACATCGCGCACTTATCAAGATTCCAGCATCCACGTCGGAAACCCATTCAAAACGCAATCCATTTGGCATTTTTCTCTTCCTGCTGCTCGGAATTGGACTGGTTTTGCTCGCCTCCACACTTACCATCCCAACCGCTCAAACAGTGGCAATACGCATCGGCATCCCACCTGCCGTCATTGCTGTAACGCTAGTTGCACTGGGCACATCGTTGCCAGAACTGGTCACGGTATTGGCTGCAGTCCGCAGGGGGCGTGGCGATTTGGCAATTGGTAATGTCATTGGCGCCGACATTTTGAACGTGCTCTTTGTCGCCGGACTCTCCGCTGCAGTGACACCCGCCGGATTGATTGCGGGTCCGGCCTTTTTTACTCACTTTTTTCCAGTAATGCTGCTGCTTTTGATCGTGTTTCGCATTGGCCTGGGCGGCGGTCGCACCCACCTAAGTCGCTCTTTTGGTGCTCTACTGCTAGGCATCTACCTCCTATTCATTCTCATTTCTCCAACCGCTTGATGTTAAGTCGCTGCCCGCTGTAATAAGAACATTGCGTCAACCCGCTCAGCGTCACCAATAAAACTATTGCAACCGACATAAAAATATAAACCTGGTATATAATTGTTACTATGAAACGAATATCAAGCGGGAGCGTGGAATCATTGTCGTAGCGTGAGGGCACAAAAAAGCCCCGCCTGTGCCGCGGAAGTCGGGAGCGTAACCTTTGTATCGTTAGGTGGGTGCTTTCCTGACCTCTTTTGTCTTCCGGTGAACGGCGTGACAGCTGAAGTCGAGGGTCAAGCTCCCGTAATTACAAGAGTAAAGGAATGCTCCCTGATGGGTGCGAACACTGCAGGGTTAAGGATAAGCTTGTCACACAAGCGTCTATTTGCAAGCAACAAGTGTCTTCAGAAAACTTCTTCGCTTTGACTGTAATCGGTGGTGTCTTCAGGATCCATTGCGGCTGGGCCATCATCTGCCTTGCCGGCTTTCTGAATTTTCCACAGCGACAGGTTAACAAAGTGGCGGCCATTGTATTCTCGTCCACGTATGTCAAAAGCTACCTTAACGCGCTCACCGGGCTGAAAGTCGTTCAATAAATCAATTTTATCCATTGTTGCCTCAACGGAAATATCCTGTGGGTATTTTCCCTCGGTGGTGACAACCACCTCACGCTTGGTGAAGCCCTTGTTGAACGTTTGCGTATCGCCGATAAGTTTAATGCTGCCAGTTAATTCGTAAGACATATGAACCAGCAAAATTCGCGGCTAGCCATTTGTCCACGAAAAAGCGTTTTTTCTTTTCCAAGAGCCAAATTCTGTATACATGGGTAAAGCATGTTTGAAGTGAATTTCAGCGAACAGAGCATGCGCGAGCTGAACCAGCTTGATCCCTTTATGCAAATGACCCTTATTGAAAAAGTGAGTGGTGTTAGGCGGGAACAGCTGGAGCATCCGGGCGATGAATTGGGGTGCTTTCAGCGGGAGGGGCGCACGTATTACCGTGTTCGCGCTGGCGATTTTCGTATTTATTTCGAAGCCAAGGAGCGCTCGCTTTATGCTCATTATATCCTGCCGAAAAATTCCCTGACCGATTTTTTGTTTCGCTTCAAAATGCCAGTTAAAGACGATTTTATCTTCGAGCAAAGCGATTCTTTTTGGGATTACCTCGAATCTTTGCGCAAGAATGAGGCGGATGGAGAACCGCGACGCGCTCCTAAAAGTAAGCGCAATGAAATACCTCCACCGAATCAGTAAGACTATGAACATGGCCACATGATGCTACCCAACATACCCAAACCACCGCATAAATCGGCTCCCCACAACTACCGCGATGCTGACGAGGCCAGTCATATTTATTTGTTGCCCAACAGTTTAACGGCGGGTAATTTATTTTTTGGCTTTTTGGCAATACTTCGCTGTATCCAGGCAAATTACGCTGTTGAAGCCGAACAAGAGGTTGCTTACTTTAATCAAGCAGTATGGTTTATTCTTTTTGCCGTTATATGCGATGCGCTGGACGGTCGCGTTGCCCGCCTTGGGGGTAGGGAATCGTTATTTGGCAAAGAGTTTGATTCTATTGCCGACGTTGTCTCGTTTGGGGTAGCTCCGACCTTAATGATGATTTTTTTGGTGTTTACGCCAACAGAATCTTATCCCATGTTATTCCAACTCAGTTGGGTTGTGGCATTCATCTATTTGCTTTGCGCGGCGATACGGCTGGCACGTTTCAACGTCTTGACGCACCCAATGTTGGCGCCATCAAAGCGTCTAATGCATAGCAAGGATTTCCTCGGATTACCGGTTCCAGCCGCAGCTGCGATGGTTGCTTCGCTAGTCCTTGTTCTCAATACTTATGAATTGCAGCCCTGGGCCTTGGGTTTGCCCTTTTTGATGTTGGGGGTTTCGTACTTGATGATTAGTCAAATTCCCTATCCCAGTTTTAAGGAAGTTGGCTGGCACACGCGCTCGAAACTACCGGTATTTATCGGTGCCATCATTGCAATAGTTTTGGTTTTCAGCTTCCGTCCAATAAGCTTCATGCTGGTAATGATTACTTACATAGCCTTGGGGCCACTGCGGTATTTGTACCGTGCCGAGAGGACTCGCCGCCTACGTCGTCAGCGTGCACAAAAAGCCGGGGAGCACAGCATCGAATAAGTTGTGGAAAAGCTGTTAACAACGGGAAACTTATTCGCACTCTTCACCGTGCAACCATTTCATTCACTTGCAAATTCACAATCGCATCTTTCGGAAAGAGCTGTTAAAGACCATCCTATGCAATTATTAACTTGTTCGAGGTGCATAATAAGAATACGGGTTTAAAGTTAAAGATATACTCTATAATAAACGACGTTGCCAAATTCCAATAAATCGTTTTTCTTGCAAACTAATGAAATTCACGATCAACAAAGAACACTTCAGCAATGGGCTCTCACAAGTATTGAATGTGGTGGGTTCCAAGGCCTCTATGCCAATTCTCAATAATGTTTTGTTGGAAACTGGTGATGGCTGTATTGCGCTGACCACGACGAATCTCGAGCTGGGCATACGCTGTTCGATAAAAGCTGATGTGCAGGCATCCGGTTCGCTGACCTTGCCGGTTAAGAAATTGGCAACGATTGTTCGCGAACTCCCGCAATCCGAGGTTGTCGTCGAATCCAATGACAAGCAACAGGCGAAAATTACTTCCGGCGGCTCGCTATACAAGGTGATGGGTTTGGCGTCGGATGAGTTTCCTGCTCTCCCCGATTTTGAAAATCGTCATGCCTATGACTTGCCTCAGGAGGATCTGGCACAGATGTTGCGTCGTGTTTCTTACGCACAATCAACAGACGAAAACCGCTATATCCTCAATGGTGTGTATTTCCATTTTGCTGAGGAAAAGTTGACTTTGGTTGCAACGGATGGTCGCCGATTGGCTTTGAGCGCGATGGAAATGCCGATCGAGGACGGCAACAGCGGCAGCTTGATATTGCCAGCTAAAACGGTAGGCGAGTTGGAGCGTTTACTCGGCAAGGGCGAAACGGTTAAAATCGCATTCAATGAACGTCAGGTTGCTTTTGAGTTAGCTGTAAACGAGAGTGAGAATGCTGGTTTTGTTGATTGCCTGCGGGTCGTTTCCAAAATCGTTGAGGGTAATTACCCGAACTATCGACAAGTGATTCCTCGCGAAACCGAGCATCGCGTGAAGCTGGAGAGAGAATTGTTACTGGAGTGTGTTAAGCGTGCGGCTCTTGTGATCAGCGAAAAGAGCTTGCAGGTGCGGTTCAAGTTAACCCCAAACTTGCTCGAAATTACAGGCTCGAGTGCCGAGTATGGCGAATCTCATGAAACGATGGCAATTTCCTATGAGGGGCCGGAGGTTCAGGTAGCTTTTAATCCCCACTTTTTTATGGATCCGCTTAAGGTCCTGCCGCATGATGAGGTATTCTTTGAGTTCAAAGATGAACTGAGTCCAGGCTTAATAAAAACTCTGGACCATTTCCTTTGCGTGGTTATGCCTTTGCGCTTGAATTGATTTTTGTTGATGAATGGAGATCCGGAGGAACTGATAGGAACCTTCGGCTTGATTTCGCTGGTATTGCTGGCGGTGCTGGCCGTAGTTGTTCCTCTTCAGGCAAATCGAAGCGATTCGCCGCAGCTGCAATTATTGGCACGTTGGCTGCGCTGGTTGTTTTTCGCTACTTTTTTTGCCTTTGGCTTGAGTTATTTTGGTATTTCTGAACGTCCGTATTGGATTCATTGGTTAACGGGTGTTGCGCTTTGGTTTTTACTGGAGACGGGATTCAGTTGGTTGGCCATACGGGCGTTAAGTTATAGTGACCATCCGTTATTTCCGGTTTTTCGTGAAAATCATGACGGCGACGAATGGCCAGCGGAGAATCGTCATATCGCCATTAGGGATGCCCTGCGCAACCTTGGATTTCAACGCTTTGGTGCCCTGAAGTGTATGATAATGGAGGGCGTTTATCTGCGCGTGTCTGTCTACCGTGATCCATCGTGCTTGTTTAACGTGCAGTTGTATTTTGTACCATCGCCAACCGGCAGTGTTCATCTGGCTTATGCCATTGATTCCAAAGCCGCTGACGGCAGTCGTTTGATCACAGATAACCTGGGTATACCCTTTGGTGGATACTATCCCAACAACTGGTTGCTGGAACGACGACCGTTGGTTACTTCCTTAAAGCGGCTCTTGAGCATTCATCAAAAACGCATGGTGCAATCTGGTAGGGAATGGGTGCCGATGGGCGAAAATTTGCTTGAGTCGATGAATGCCCAGCAACACGAATTGGAACGTTACAATTTCGAGCGCGGTTTCTTGGTGCCGGGCAGCATGCGCGAAGAAGCAGGTAAAATTTCCAAGGAGGGACGTTATCGCATTTGGAAGGAAAAGTGGCTAATGGATTACTTTGGCCGCGCAAGTGCCGCCTGATTCCGCAACGCATCAGCTGCGTTGCGAATAGCATCCCTTTCTTTAGCATCGGTACGATCAAGGTTGCGCAATTGCATAGACATGCGTTGGTTGCCGCGCAAACGCTGTTGATTGCGCAGTAAAAAATCCCAGTATAATGTGGTGAAAGGACAGGCATTGGCACCTGTTCGAACGGCGGGATTTTTTGGACAAGTTGAGCAATAATTGCTCATACGCTGGATATATTTACCGCTTGCGGCGTAGGGCTTTGATGCCATCAAACCACCGTCCGCAAATTGCGACATACCGATAACATTGGGCAACTCTACCCATTCCACGGCATCGACATAAACAGCCAGATACCATTCATGAATCGCGCGTGGCTTTACTCCAAGCAGGAGGGCATACAAGCCAGTGACCATGAGCCTTTGAATGTGATGTGCATAGCCATAGCGCAGGGTTTGTTTGATACTCTCGCTGAGGCAGGTGTATTCGGTTTTGCCAGTCCAATAAAAGTCCGGCAATGGTTCATTGGCATCCAGCGCATTGCCGCTGGCGTAGTCGGGCATAAAGTGCCAGTAAATCCCGCGGACGTATTCGCGCCAACCGAGTATTTGACGGACAAATCCCTCAACCGCGTTGAGCGGCACCTTACCCTCTCTCCAGGCGGCCTCCGCTTTTTGGCAGACAGTGCGCGGATTCAATAATTTAAGATTTAGGGCCGCGCTTATCCAGCTGTGATAGAGCCACGGCTCATTCGTCCACATGGCGTCTTGATAGTCACCAAATTGGGATAAACGATTTTCAATAAAAGCATCCAATAATTGTTCAGCCTCTTGCGGCGTTACCGGCCAAAAAAAATCACCCAGAGACCCCGGGTGGTTGGCAAAAATTTTTTCGACCAACTGCAAAACCGACAATGTGATGTGATCCGGCTTAAAAGTGGGGCCCTGTTGCAGATCTATTGGTCCACTTTTTGGGAAAGAACCGCGATTCTCGGAGTCATAATTCCACTTCCCCCCGGCGGGGGAACCGTTGGGGGCCATTAAAACGTCAAAGCGCTTTCGCAGCTCGCGGTAGAAATACTCCATGCGCAATTGTTTGCGCCCATTGGCAAAGCTGGCAAAATCTGCTGGCGAAGTCAAAAAATGTCCATCCTCATACATTTTAGAGGCTGTTTGAGTAGTTTGGAGTAAGCGCTCCAGCGCATGCAAAATCCGCCATTCGCCGGGTCTTGTAAAAGCCACCAGGGCGGGTTTATGATGTTCAATATCGTCGCGCAGGTAATCGAATAAATCACCTCTCTGTGCGGGTTCGAGTTCGCGGTAATGGACGCAAAATCCGCGCTTACGCATCGCATCGCGAAAGTGTCGCATCGCACTCAAAAATAGAGCAATACGAGGCTTGGAAGACCAAACGTGTGTTGACTCTCCGCTTGCCTCGGCCATCCAAATAGCATCGGTCTTTTTATCAAAATCCCGCCAGATGCAAGCGTTGAGGTCGAGTTGGTCACCGAAGACCACGACCCATTTGCCACCTGTTATTCTAATACCCATACTTATTTAAAGCGATCAAACGCCTCCAGAGCCCGTGCCCGTCCCTTGGAATGATCAATCATTGGCCCCGGATAATCTTTGCCAATACGAATACCCGCGCTTTGTAAAATGGCATTGGGCGTTTCCCATGGGGCATGGAGATATTCGGCCGGCAATGATTCCAATTCCGGCAGCCAGCGTTTCAAATAGCGTCCATCGGCATCAAATTTGCGACTTTGCAGAATGGGGTTGAATATTCTAAAGTAGGGGGCGGCATCCGCACCGCAGCCAGCGCTCCATTGCCAACCAAGCGTATTGCTGGCAAGGTCGGCATCTACCAGGGTATCCCAAAACCAGCGCGCACCATCCTGCCAGGGTTGCAATAGGTGCTTGACCAGAAACGAAGCTACCACCATGCGCACCCGATTGTGCATCCAACCCGTTGCATACAATTCCCGCATACCCGCGTCGACAATCGGATAGCCGGTTTCTCCCAGTTGCCAGTGTTGCAGCACGGTTTCATCCGCCTGCCAGGGAAAGTCCTTGAATTCTGGTCGCAGCGGCTCTGTGGGAGTGTGGGGGAAGTGATAGAGCACATTATAGGCAAACTCGCGCCAGTAGAGTTCCTTTAAATATACCAGCGGACCCCGTTCATTGATATCCTGCGCCTGCTTGAGGGCATAAGCTACAGTGCGCGGGCCGACGTGTCCCCAGTGAAGGTATGGGGATAGTCGTGAGGTTCCGTTATCGCCAGGCAGATCGCGGCGCTGGTCATAGAGTGGCACTCGTTCGCGGAGGAAAGCGCGCATGAGTTCCAGACCAGCTGTCTCCCCCACCCGCCAGCAAGTATCCAGTTTTTTATACCAAGTATGCTTGGGTAGTAAATGCAGGGACTCAATGGGGGCACTTTTGATCGAAGTATGAGCCAAGCGCAATTTATCCAAAGGCACGTTAATGGGTGTCTCCGGTTCGCGATTTTGGCAGGCCTTCCAAAACGGAGTATAGACCTTGTAGGGCTTGCCGTCACCGGTTCCGACGGAGTGTGGCTCCACCAGCAAGGCGTCCTGGTAACTTTCAGCGCATATACCCGCCTCGCGCAAGCCACGCTTTACCTGCGCATCCAGCCCCCGCAAATCTGCCTCATAGCGACGGTTCCAAACTACCCTTGAAGCGCGCGATTGTTTGCAAAGTTCAAGCAAGGTTTCGAGCGGATCGCGGCTGGAGCGAATTACCAGTTGTCCACCTCGCCCGTGCCATGCGGCAGATGCTTCTTCCAGTGCACGATGCAGCCACCATCGCGATGCCGAGCCCATACCCCAGTCCGTGCTTTCCGATTCCTCTTCCCACAGAAAAACCGGCAGAACCGCATTGCCGCTTAAAATTGCCGCATTTAGCGCAGCATTATCCTGCAGGCGGAAATCGCGTCTAATCCAATATAGCGTGGTCGATTGGCTCATCAAGTTAACGGATGCGGCATGAAGCCAATGTCAAAAAGCAATCGTTTTTTGTGTAACCAGAGTCGAGGAGCGGGGAAAAATAACGTTAAATGGTGGGAGAGCCGGAACTCGAATCCGGGACCTCCTGCGTGTGAAGCAGGCGCTCTAACCAACTGAGCTACTCCCCCGAATATAAGGAGTTACTACACTGTAGATTCTCCTGCATTAAATATGAGCTGATTAAAAAAGGTTAGAAAAGCATTCTGTCAATTAAAATAAATGGATATTGTCGCTGGATCGCTGGAGAGAATCGTCAAACGGGGAAGGTCATGATCTGTTTCGCGGATTGTGAGCGGCGGATCTGGTTTTAAAATTATCCACCATCCAAGCAATCGGCAGTATCTTTAACCACTCCGCCGTTTAGTGTGCAGCGATTTTCGACGGTTTGTATTGACCTTGGTCAATAAATATACGTTAGATATTCTAATGACACGCATTCGCAACTGGGACACGTTCGCTTTTATTGCTGGCTATCACTTATTTTTGGTAGTTTTTGCTCTAACCGCTTGGACTATGGTGAGTTGGCCGGCAGGTACTCTCTTCCTGCTGACTTTTATTGCTGGCGGACTCTCCATAACGGCTGGCTATCACCGCTTGTATTCGCACAAGGCATATGAAGCGAACCCGGTCTTTGAATGGGCGATTTTGTTGTCCTCCACGCTGGCGCTGCAGTGGTCAGCCCTGATTTGGTCGCATGACCACCGGATTCACCATAACCATGTCGATACGGAGGCAGACCCTTACTCAATCAAAAAGGGCTTTTGGTATGCGCACGTGGGGTGGTTGTTTGATTACAAACGCGATTTTCAAAAAGACTTGGTTAAGGATCTCCTGGCCAACCCGCGGGTGGTTTTTCAAGATCGTCATTATTTGCTGCTTTCGGTTTTGGTGAATGCAGCCGTTTTCGGGGTGGGTTGTCTCTTTATGTCGCCCTTTGCCTCTTTCTACTTCGGTGTGGTATTGCGCATTGCGGCAATTCATCACTGCACGTGGTTTATTAATTCTCTGGCGCACACCATCGGTTCCAAGACCTATGCCCGCGAGCTGAGCGCGGTCGACAATGCGGTATTGGCTTTCCTGACCTTTGGCGAGGGTTATCACAACTACCACCACGCCTTTGCCGCCGATTACCGTAACGGCGTCCGCTGGTATCATTTTGATCCCACCAAATGGTTAATTTGGACCGCTTCCAAGCTCGGTTTTGCCAGCAAATTGAAGAGCATTCAAACCATCCGCGTGCAAAAAGCCCTGGTCGAAAAAGACCGGCGCCTGCTGGTAGAGCACTTGCGCGAGGAAATTGACGAGCTGGCGCATGAGTTTGCCAACCGGTTGGAAGAGCTATCATTACGCTTCGACGCGCTTTCTTCCAAACTAATGGCGACAATGCGAGAGCTAAAGAATGCCGAGGCAGATCGCCGTCGCGAATTGAAGCGAGAAGTCCGCCGCTTGCGCGAAGACCTGCAACAGCATTGGCGTGAATGGGTGCGGTTGACCCGTCAAGCCACCCGTCAGTATCAGCTCGACCACGCGCATTAAACCGTCTGCGCCTTCGGCCTCTATAGCAAAACAAGGTCTAATGATGCCTGCGGGAGATTTGGCAATGGATGCTATTGTTGATCATCAAAACCAAAGTAAACAATCTTGACTCCCGTCTGGTAGCTGTTGACCTGTAGTAATGGCAGCAAATGCACAATTATTGGCGTGGTTGACGTGTGACGGCGTGCATATTGATCCGATGTCGGGCAAGCACACTTTACTCGGAGTCTTCTCGAA
>SKFT01000174.1 GCA_007117865.1 Puniceicoccaceae bacterium
ACTGGCCAGCGCAAGCGGCGTTCGCGGACATTGACCGTCACCACCCTTTTACCGCAAAGGTGAGGCCGTATACCGCGGCAAGTCGTTTCCACTTCAGGCAATTCAGGCATTTCGGCAAACTACCAACCCGGAGAGTTTGGACAATCCCAAATCGCATTCACCACCACCATTAAAACAAAGCAATTGGTTAATATTCTTTTCACGATAAATCTAATATACCAGGTTTATAAATTATGGGTAAAATTGACACTATGGGCGATTTTAGACTGGATTTCATGAGGCCCAGACGGCGTTTTGGTGGCTGCCGGGGAGTTGCCAGATGACTTTTTTCTCCAGGTCTAGAAAGCATAGGGTCTCCTCGTTGGCAAAAATGCGCTCGCTCGTCTGCTTTGGGCTGGTAGGTCTCCGGGTGGTTCCGCGCAGTCGCTTGCGCTGGACGCGATGTAAAATGTAGCGACCATTGGGATGGATCACAGGCGGACAGCTAAAGCCAATCGCTTCCATGCGACCGGCTTCAGCGGTTAATACAGAAGTCGGGGGATTCACCGCTCCATCTTCATTAAATGACATTACATGCAAATCGTTGGAGCCAATCGAAAACCAGATTTCATTGCGATCCCCGTGCCAGGCTGGCCAGTGGCCCTTTGGGAACAGTTCTTTACAGTTGCTGCGCTCAAAATCCCACAAAAACAAGCCCCCACCACCAAGGATGGCGCGATGGGATCCATTGGGACAAAAAACGGCTCCGCGTCCAAGCGGCCCGGCATCGCGTCCCAGGCTGGCCATGCGCTCGCCATTGAATCCGACCCGATAAATGCCTTCCGCGCCATGAAAAATCAGTTCCTTATGCTTGGGTGAAAGGGCCAGTGGATAGAATGCATCGCGTGCCAGTGGACGCAGACGCAGCGGCGGTTGGTGGCCATCGAAAAGGAATAAGTGGTGACGGATTACGATGCCGGAGTCATCGGTGTGGTCGGAGGCGAGGAGTCCCATTAGCGGCTGGATCTCATTGTTATCCATCTTGGCGAGGGGTGTTAAAAACCAGCAAATCCACTGATGCAAGCCGAGCTTGATTAGATCACGTTGATGGCCAGTGCGAATATTAAAAGCTCGCAGGGTGCTAAAATCGGGGTGCCCCAGGCGGTTTTCGCAGACGTAGCGGTAAGCCCAATCGTTACCGATGGTATGAGCCATTGGACAATCGACACTGCCTATGGAGCCATAGGAAAAAACGAGTGCGCCGTCGGATTTGGCATGGAAGAGCTGACCCCCACGCTCATACAGTATGGATGGTGCCTGGCTGGAGGGTTCAATCTCCCGCCAACTCTCGGCGAGTTTCAGTGGCAGCGGTGTGTGTTTGTTCATAGCCGGATGTATCGTAAAGGAGCAGAAGGGGATTACATAGGTCAGCACAAGACAACCCAAGCGCGAGGTCAAACCTTGCTGTGGCAATCCAGTAAAAATTGCTTGACCCAATCAAAATACCAACACTATAAGTGGTTGTTTGATGGGGCCGTAGCTCAGTTGGAAGAGCGCTTGCATGGCATGCAAGAGGTCGACGGTTCGATCCCGTTCGGCTCCACCATTAACGCAAGTGTTTAATGTGGCGCCGATTTTTCCCCTGGTGTAGGTGTTCCCATAATTTGCCAGAGGCCAAAAAAAAAGCTCGACAAAGACTTACTTAATAATCTAAGTAATAATGGTTTATGCTTCCCATACGGAAGCTTTATTATTTTAAGCACCTTATCAAAATGAGAAAAAAAATTGTTTCAGCTCGTAAGTTTATCAAGCCTTCTTTTACCAGCTTAGTGGAGAAGAAGCGCGATGGGGGGGAATTTACTGACGAAGAAGTGCGCTATATTGTGGATAGCATTTTGGATGAAGACATGCCGGAGCATATCCAGGCTGCTTTGGTCATGGCAATCTACTTCCAAAATATGTCGGCACAGGAAACGGCTATTTTTGCCGAGGAGATGATGTTGTCCGGTGAGGTGGTGGATCTGACTTCGATTGCCCGTCCCAAGATCGACAAATACTCGACAGGCGGTGTTGGCGATAAGACCTCCCTGGTGCTGGGCCCGCTCGCTGCGGCCTGTGGCGTGGTCATGCCTACGATGAATGGGGTGGATGAAGAGTATATCATCAGTAATTTGGACAAGCTATGCTCGATCCCCGGCTTCAAGCCAAATCTGGACCTTAAGGAATTCAAGAAGCAGCTGCAGAAAGTGGGGTGCACCTTTATTGCTCAGCACGCCGAAATTGCACCGGTGGATTCCATCCTTTATAAGATGCGCCAGCAAACGGCGACCATTCCAAGTCTGCCGCTCATTACCGGCAGTGTTTTGAGTCGTAAATTGGCTGAAGGTGCCGAGGGCTTGGTAGTGGATGTGAAATGGGGCAATGGTTCCTACATACATGATTTGGAGCAAGCCAAGCAGTTGGCGCGCTCGATCACACGTGTGGGCCGCTCGATGAAGCGTCGTTGCGTGGCCTTGGTCACGGACATGAATCAGCCTTTGGGCGATACCGTTGGCACCGCACTGGAAGTCAAGGAGGCAATAGAGCTGCTTAAGGGCGGAGGTCCGGAAGATTTGAAAGAACTGGTGCTCAAACTGGGTATGGAAATTGTTCGTTTGGCTGGTGTTGCCGGTTCGACGCTATCTGCCAAGCAAACCGTGCAACGTCACTTGGAGGATGGCAGTGCTTTTGCCAAGTTCCGCGAGATGATTGAGGCGCAGGGAGGCGATGTTTCGGTTCTTGACGATCCTGACAAGTTCCCGAAGGCCAAGCACGTGCGCAAGTTGCCTGCGCCCAAGCGCGGCTACGTGCACACCATTAATGCCGGCATGATCGCCGAAGGGGTTTACAAACTGGCTGTCGGTAAGAACGGCAAGCTCGATCCTGTCGTCGGCGTGAGCGAAATCCGCAAGGTCGGCACGCAGGTCAAGCAGGGTGAGGCGTTGATGATGATTCATTACAGTGATGAGTCCAAGATGGAGGAGGCCTTGGAATACCT
>SKFT01000163.1 GCA_007117865.1 Puniceicoccaceae bacterium
CTGCAGTTTGTCGTTCCGGAAGTCGATGCCGGCACTTCCTATCCAGTGGCATTGCGCAGTGGCCGCAGCGTTGAATCGGTTGGGTTTTTGCGCGTCGATCCGGCAAATCCCCTACAAGTTATCCCGGCAGTGCTTGAGTTGGATCGCGGTCAGAGGGCTACGCTTGTGGTTGCCATCGACAATCCGGCGATAAGTGGCGGCGTCCCTATCAGCGTGGAAACGGACATACCAGACAGCATCATTATGCCTGAAGTGGAAATTCCTGCTGGTGCCCGTACCGTCAGCGTAACGATTGAGGGCGGTGAGCCCGGCGAGGGATCGCTGTATTTAAGTGGTCGGGGTTTTGCGGAAATTCGCGTTCCCTTGATCGTGCGTTGAGCTTTTTTTTGTGCGCTTCGTCGAAGCGTGTGAGGACTGCAGCATAGTAAAAGTTATCCTGCTTTCTTCAAAGAATTTACGAATAGCCAACACTTTTTATTTGCATCCTCTGCTCAAAGTCCATTTGTTCTACCTTTTGGATTTTTCATGACCGCATTATTCATCAGTCTATTTACACTTGTTTTGCTTTTGGTCAGTGCCTTTGTGGTGCTGATTGTTCTCATGCAGCGCACCAGTAACTCCGGGGGTATGGGATCGGCTCTCGGCGGTGGCGCAACCGAGCAAGTGCTGGGTGCAGAGACCTCCAACGTGCTGACAAAGGGAACTATCTATGGCATTATCGCTTTCTTCGTGATCGCGCTTGGTCTTCACATCGCCTACCTCTCGACTGTCAGTGAGCGTCCCTCCGGTCGTGACGCCGGTGCCTTGGTTGGTCAGGATGAGGAGGAAGTTGGAATGATTGAGCAAACGCTTCCTGTTGCCCCTGCTGAAGAAGGAACTCCCGGCGAATAAGCCGGTCTTTCCAGCACGGGACATAACAGGAAAGTCCCGTTTTCTATGTTTTTAATTTCAACAGCTTGCTGGCGCCGTTTAGGCTTTTTTACCTGCGTTTTTTTGCTGGCGCTTAGTTGGACTTCATTTCTTTCTGCCCAGCGCGGCGGTGGTCGCACTATTTTATCCAATCCCACCGCGATTGACCCGGTTCAAGGCGAGGAGCGCATGGCTTCTTTTCGCAATCAACGGTTGGAGGGCGATTTTGTGTTTCACTTTACCCTTGAACAAATCCCGCGACGCGGTCAGGTCCGTGTCTTTAAGGGTACTATGTGGGGTTCATGGAACGATATAGGACCAATCACGCGCATACAAATTGAACCCACTGATGGCGCTGCGGCTAATGGCAAGGGTGGAGTAGAGGCTATTTTGCAGAACGGACTTTACTCACAGGCATGGGTGCGCAGTTCATCGGAAGGGACATTTCGTCAATTGCAGGGAGCCGAGCTTTTTGAGCCTTTATTTGAGGGCTTGCACTACCGCTGGTTTGATTTGCAAATGCCATTCTTGTATTGGGATGATTTTGATTATCATGGTCCGGCGCGCGTTAATGGACGTCCTGCCCATCGTTTTATGCTGTATCCTCCCGAAGCACTCAATTTGCCTGAAAGTGGCTTTGATCGTGTGCAACTGGCTTTAGATAGCGGCTATAATGCTTTATTGCGGGTGGATTTGCTTGATGTCGATCAGCCAATCGCCTCTTTGCGAGTGCGTAGATTTCGCGAAATCCGTGGACAATGGATTGTTCGTGAAATCGATTTGGTCGATGAGCGTAGTCGCGACCGGGCACAATTCAGCGTCCACAGTGCTGCCGTAGGGCTTGTTTTACGGGCATCTGTTTTTGATCCGAGTGAATCCGCCCCTCCTCCCCGTTTGCCGCATTCTTTGTTTGAAAACCTATAGCTGATATGAAAGCCATTGACCCAAAAACATTTATTCAACAGTGGGCGGATAACATTGACGGTTTGGAACCGCAGATGTTGCAATTGGACACCTGCTACAAAAACCTGCCGATATGGGACTCCCTGGTGCTGCTGTTAACCGTTGCCATGGTTGAAAGTGATTATGGCGTGACATTGCGCGGAGTGGATTTCGAGAAAGCTGAGACCGTCGCCGGGCTATTGGAATTGATCCGCCAACGTATGCCGTCAACTTGAGCCATGAAAATGGTTAAAATCCCTTCTGCCAAAAGAATCACCGGACCCCTGCGGCATTTTTTGCATCACGCACGCAGACCGCCGGCTGGTTCCGCGCCCGGAGTCATTACCGTCGACGAGTCCTCTCCGAGTCCAAGTCTGAGTGTCGTTCGCTACTGTGCCGATAGTCACCAAAGTTGGTCCAATGTCAGCGTTGATCAACTTGCGGACCTTTTGCAGGGTGAAGGCAACTTATGGGTGAATGTCAATGGTCTGGGCGACGCGGAGGTGATTAAAAGTATTGGTGCGCTGTTCGCTTTGCATCCACTTGTCATCGCTGATATTGTCCATCTGGGGCAAAGAGCCAAGGTTGAGCCGTATGATGATTACCTGTTTCTGGTGTTGCGAATGCTCGGTGCCGAAGAATCGATTTCCCACGAACAAGTCAGCATGGTCGTTGGCAAGCGCTTTGTGCTGACATTTCAGGAACGTGATGGCGATTGCTTCGGTATGGTGCGGGAGCGCTTGGAGCGCGGCAATGGACGCATACGCTCGCTCGGAACCGATTACCTGATGTATGCTTTGGTGGATGCGATCGTCGACGGCTACTTCCCGCCCCTGGAGGCGATTGGCAGTCGCCTGGATGAATTGGAGTCGGACTTGTTGGATAAGCCTATGAGCCCCATTCTGAAGCGCCTGCATGTACTGAAGCGGGAACTACTGGTCATGCGCCGGGCTGTTTGGCCCTTGCGCGAGATGGTCAATCAGTGCCTGCGTCTGGAACATGAGGGTTTGCTCGGTTCACATGTGCGCATCTACCTGCGTGATTGTTATGATCATACCATTCAAATTATGGAGATGATTGAAACTTTCCGCGAGCTGGCCTCGAGTCAGATGGAGCTGTATGTTTCAACGGTGGGTCAGCGAACCAATGAAATCGTCAAGGTTCTGACCATGTTTGCCTCCATTTTCATTCCACTGACTTTTATTGTGGGAATCTATGGGATGAATTTTGATCCCGAGGGGTCGCCGTGGAACATGCCGGAGTTGGGATGGTATTGGGGGTATCCAGCGGTGATGGGATTCATGCTGGCAGTGACGCTGGTGATTGTATGCTACTTCTGGCGTAAAGGTTGGTTCCATGGCAACTAATCATAACGCGGCTTTCATCCCCCTCCGTCTTGGCGGCGAGATACATCCTATCCGGGTTGCTGTGTTCGACTGCGATGGTGTGTTGCTCGATACCATGACGGCCAAGGTCGATGCTTTTCGCCAATGGGTGTTGGCGTGTTGGCCGGACTATGAATCCGTTTTTATCGACAATGTCATGAGCAGCTTTGGCCGCAGTCGGGTTTTTCAAATTGAGTGGTTTTTTCGTCATTGCCTGGATTTGGCACCGGATGCCGAAACGTTAAAGGCGGAAGTGGAGCGTTTTACTGCGATTTGCGAGCCACTCTGCGAACAAGCCGGTTGGTTATCCGGTTCGAGTGAATTTGTAACAATCTGTCAGGAGGCAGGGATTCCTTGTTATGTCCTTTCCGGAACCCCGCAGCAGCCATTGGAGCAAATGGTTGCCGCCCATCATGGCACTGACCGCTTCCGCGCCATCATCGGCTCGCCACCCGCCAAACCCGAGAGCCTGGCAGCCATTCTTACCAGAGAAGCGGTCTGCGCCGAGCAGGTACTTTTTGTCGGCGATGCCGAAGCCGATGCCCAGGCAGCGGAATCCGTCGGCGCACACTTTGCCTATAAACCCTCTATCGCCAAGCGTCCACGGACAGCTATTGTCACTGAAGTGCACGACCTGCGAGAATTATTGGGTCAAGTCCTGCTATAGGTTGACAGTCCTAAAAGAATAACTTTCAACAACCGCTTCGCTAGAGAGCCCTACGGGCGAGGTTTAGGGAGATTGCAGCGGTCCACTTGCTCCAGGTAGCGAGCGAATGCGCGCATGACCCAGAGGTGAATGTTGGCCTGGGTATAGGCGTAAATCCACCAGGGCAGGCTTGGGGCGTAACCGTGTAGCGCGGCAATGGCAGACGCTGGACGGAGCGCACGCGTTTTTCGGCCCGAATAGTTTTACGGTCAATGGGGAATATCAGGCTGCGTGGATTCGCGATTGGACGCCCTTGGTCGTCTAATGCACTTCGTATGCTTTCGCCAAATGCAATGCAATCGGGCGCAAGCTTTTGCCCCAGCGGATTAACTTCAGCATGTAAGTTGTGCGTCAGGCTTTCCAACAGCGGATTGACCAGGTCGGAACTCACGCCGCTGAGGTAGCGTACCCATAGGCGTGAGGGTTTGATGGAATAAAAGGGCCAATGAATGAAGCGAGTGTTTTTGCCCATCTCGTTAGCAGTTCTGCGTATCATTTCTCCGTAAGACATCACCGGATGGCCCGCTAAATCATAGGTCTGCCCCCACCACTTGGAATCAGTTAAGACAATCGAAAAAGCCCGCAAAACATCGCGCACGTCAATGGATTGGGTGAGCGTTGTAGTCCACTTCGGCAACAACATTACCGGCAGACGGTGAACCAGTCGGATCAACATTCCCGTTGACGAGCCACCAGGACCGACGATTAGCCCAGCACGCAAGACGGTAACGGGCAAGCCGCTTTGGCGGAGGATTTTTTCCACTTCGAGCCGACTGCGCAAGTGCGATGACAAGGCACTTTTATCCTCTGGTATCAAGCCACCCAGGAAAATGATATGCTTCAGTCCTGCCGCCTTGGCCGCACGGGCAAAATTATCCGCCAGCAAGGCATCCATATCGGCAAAGGAAGCCTGCACCAGTCGACTCGATGGCAGCATCGAATGAATAAGGTAAATGCCAGTGTGCGCACCTTGAATGGCCGCTTCCACTTGCGGCAGGGAAAAGACATCGCAGTGTCGCCATTCGGTATGGTCCGTCCCGCAGTTTTTGCTGCTGACTGCCTGCGAGCGCGTGAGGGCTATCCAGTTAAACTGTTCCGAAAGATGTTCGCGCAGTCGACTGCCGACAAAACCGCTGCCTCCGGCAACGGCAACCAGTGGCAAGGAGGCCCGCGGCGAATTTTGCCAGGGATGTGGTCGGATTCTCATGTTTTGGAGGGATTGCTAGATAGCGCTACAGAGTGGACGCCATTCACAATGTAAAAATGCAGCGATAAGGCATCGGCTGGCATCCATTCAGGGATATGTTCCGGCCACTCAACACACAGGAGCCATGGCGAGACGAGGTATTCGTCCAGCAGTAGGGCATCCATTTCGGCGCTGTCATTCAATCGATAGGCATCGCAATGCAGTAGGCGAATGGGCCCATTATAAATGGCATAGAGGTTGAAGGTTGGACTTTTAACAGGCTCCCTGATACCCAGTGCCTCGGCGAGGAAGCGCACGAAAGTGGTTTTTCCGCTGCCGAGGTCTCCCGATAAGGCAAGGGTGGAATCGGCTGGTAAGACCGCTGCCAGCGAACGGGCAAGGGCAGCCGTGGACGCAAGGTTGGCAAGCGTCTGTGGTTTGCGGTGCCTTTCCAGCCATGCATCGAGTTTGGTCTTGGGGATATTTTTAGTTGGACCGGAAATGTTCATAACCATTGGCAAAAGTTAGCGGAGTGCCTGTGCTGGCGTTGAATAGAAGTGAAGTAGTGGCCGCTGATTTATTATCCGCACTCACCAGCTGGCCGATAGCAGTTAAAGCGGTTTGTGGGAAGGTTTGTTGCCAAAGCGCGAGCCAGTTATGGGTATGAGGTGGCGTGCAAAACAGCAATTCGTAGTCTTCTCCATCGCAAAATGCTGCATGCAATGCCAGCCCGGGTTCATTTGCCGCCTTTTGGAGTGCAGCTTTTGAAACGGGGATTTTAGCCAGCTCAAGCTCAGCTCTAAGACCTTTAGGAATTAACGCCGGCAAGTCTTTTGCGAGGCCATCAGAGATGTCCATCATCGCCGATATGGGCACATTCTGCGCCAGCCAAACCCCTTCCTCAACGCGAGCGGAAAAGGTCAAATGATGACCCCATAAACTGCCACCCAGCGAACCGGTCACCCAGATGGTGTCTCCGACCCTTGCGGTGGAACGCAAAATGGGGGTTTGGGCGGAGCCATGGACGGTTAACACCGATGAAAACAAATCGCTTGGCAGGGCGCTGACATCGCCACCAACAACGCGCATGTTACATTCAATGGCGGCATCACGTATGCCACCGATGAAGGCATCCAGCCAGGATAGACGCAGGCCGCCGCCACTTAGCAAAGTTAATAATGCCCATTCCGGACGGCCTCCCATTGCCGCAATATCGCTCACATTGCGGTGAACCAACTTGCGTCCCGCCAATGCAGGTGGACAGTCAGCGGAAAAGTGTTCACCGAGTGTAAGGGCATCGACCGTGGCCAATCCGCTAGGCAATGGGCCCAATTCAGCAGACAAAGGCAATACCGCACAATCGTCACCCATACCAAAGGGCGAGGGCAGTGTGGCATCTGACAGCGTCTCGCGAATTTGGGCAATGATTTTGCTTTCGCCGCGATCCCGCAGGCATGGTCCGGGGCCGTTGAAGGGAGATAACTGTTGACTGGTATTCATGTATGCTTGAGTAAATCCTTTGCAAGCGTATTTGACAAGGCGCACATCCTGTTTTTAATTAGTTGTTTTTATGATTGAATTAACTGAAGCTGCAGCCAAACAAATTCGCGACCTCGCCGCCGCCCCTGATGCAAGTGGCAAGTTGCTGCGAATGTTCGTTGAGACCGGTGGTTGCTCGGGATTGGAATATGGCATGACTTTTGATGAACCCAAGAGCGATGACCAGCAAATTGTCAGTCAGGGCATTACCTTTCTGATCGATCCGGCCAGTTATGAACAGCTGAAGGGCAGCCGTGTCCATTTCGATGACGGTTTGACAGGCAAGGGCTTTGAAGTGAACAATCCCAATGCCAATAGCACTTGTGGCTGCGGGCGTTCATTTAATTGATTCCTATTGCGGGATTATGCTTGGGTATCCTTTTGCGCTTATAGCTGGACATCTTGGGTTTTTCACTCATAAAGTGATTAAATGAAGTTGTCATTGAAACTAGAGTATGCCTGCCGTGCGATGGCCCAATTGGGCTTGGTGTATGGACAGTGTGGTTTGGTGCATGTGGACTCCCTCGCCGACAATGAACGCATACCGCCAAATTACCTGGTGCAGATTTTAAACGATCTGCGCAACGCGGGTTTGGTTCGTAGCCGCCGGGGTAAGTCCGGCGGGTATGCATTGGCTAGGGCTCCTGAGGCCATCTCCCTGCGCGAGATTATTGAAGTCGTTGAGCCAGATTTGCTCGAGGATAGGGTTGTTGGAGATGGTGTTTGTGGTGAAACGGTCGCCAATGTTTGGCGCGAAATTGCTGCCTCATTCTGCATGTCTGTTGATTCGTATAAGCTGGCGGATTTGATGCCGACTGGCCGGGTGGAGATGTATTATATTTAGAGGGCTATTCGTCAATTTTTGTGAACTTAACTCCCGATAGGCCTGAGTTTTACAGACTGCTAAACGCTATCCTGTTCACTTTCTTCCTCAACTGGAGTTGGCCAGAACTGGTCCAAGTTGATAATCTCTCCGGGACGGAACAGTTCACGCCATTCTAATAGTCGCATCGAGCCACTTGTGAATTGGTCTGCCAATGCCTCATCGTAGTGAAAACCATAGCCTGAGCGCCCGCCATTGACAGTGATGGAGTAGGCGACAGCGGCACCAATAAAACGTCCCCGCGAGCCGCCGCCATCCATTCGCATAGCGGTTTTGGGAGCATAAATGGCGGCTATCATGGCCGCATTGCCCCCCAGCACCAGTTGGCTGCCGGCAGAGGTGTGAGTGCCAAATAAGACCAGATTTCTGGCATAGTTCGTCTCGTTGACCATGCCCTTGCCAGCGATGGTAAAGTTGCCTCCGAAATAAACAGTCGAGCTGCCGTTTTCCGTAATCTGCACTGCCCCGCGCAAATCGATTTCACCATCGGTGACGATCACAACGGGGCCATCAATAACCAAGGTTTCGTTGTTTTTTAAATTCAACTGACTAAGCAGGTAAGTTTCCACAGTCCCATCGGGATTGCCTATGGTGGTAACATTGCCAACAGCAGGGGGGAGGGCCGTGATGGCACCCGTTGTTGTGGGTGCTGAAACCGGCTCCAGGTGGGCCGAGAAATCAAGGATCACCCGACTCTCATCGATCCTTACACCTGAGGGTGTGTCAGCTCCAATAATATTGGCATTTGGACCAAAATCCGGATAATTGCCAGCAGTCGCTACGCTGCCGTAAATGGTGCTATTGCCTATATCAATGGTGGTGATTTCACTCACTTCCGCGCTACCAATCGAACCATTGTCACGGCTGTAGATGGCATCATAAATCCCATCTGGCACTTCCAATGAGTTGAAGCTATCGACCCGAAAATTATTGCCGTTGATGTGAATGAAGCGTTCGCTGGTCCAGCCATTGGCAAAAAGCGAGCGGGCGCCAAGTTCCATCTGGATTTGTTTGCGCAGTGGCTCATTGCGCCTTGGATCCGTGATCCGGCTTTCCACATTAATGCGTGCAAAGTTCTCAGTCAGATCGCTAATGATCACCAGATAATGTCCCCTGAATCCGCGCCCAAGGTCGATGTTTTGCGAGAGCAATACCCGCTGTGATCCATGCGTTTGCCAATTCTGCCATTGGTCAAAATTAATTGCGTGCAAAGCCTCCTCCGCTCCGGCCTCAGCCAGATTGAGTAAGCTGCTCTGATGTAGAATGGATTCCGACAGACGCAATCCGGTTAGCGCGGATTGCAGATAGCTCATGGTAATTAACCCAGCCACAAGGGTGATCACCAGAGCCAGTGTCAAAACCGAACCGGATTGACGCACTGAAGGGGTTATTTGAAGGTCGCGGGAAATGGGGGAGGAATGCGTTTTCATGTGCCGATGATTTTGTTGCGCATGGTGAATCGCGCGGAGATGACGTAGTTGGTATTGGTGGTTGCACGCACTCGCCTTTGCAGCTCAGCGTTGAGCTGAATCATTTTAATATCCGGCGGTCGGTCGCTCTCGATGCCCAGAGCGTTAAAAAAAGTGAATTGTATATCACGTACGGAATTGAGCATGACCCTGTCATTACCACCTTCTGCACGCATCAAGCGATTGCGCTCGGTATCCCACCAATAGCGCACAATGCGATTACTGCCATCCCCAGCTGGAATGGTCAGGGTGATTGCATTCTCGGTATTGTTAGTCACTGCCGATGACATCCGCAGGTCCCGTCCAATCCACTCCAACGCTATCCGGCTTTGTTGGTTCATTTGTAAATAGTTACCCAAACCAAGATACCATTGACTGATAAATAGCATGGCACCGGTAACGATAACCACCACTACCAAAGCGATGGTGGAGGCGATCAACACCTCGGCAAGAGTGTAGGCCCGAAGTCTGCGTTTGTCAGCCTGGCGTGCGGGAGGCATTTTAGAACTGTCGGTAATAGTAGTCATTGAGTCCATCCTTGCCCATTACGGTGATGTATGTGCGTTCACTCTGACCTCCGCGTTGACGCTCCCAGAAGACAACCAAGCGCACCTGCATGAGGGTTCCCCCCAGCGACGTCAGCTCCCGCAGACCAGTAAAACGTCCTTCGTAGTGTTCCTCGAACAGTGCGTCTATCGAAAAGGCCTCCCGCAGCTGCATTTGCTGCAATTCGTTCCAGTTCATTCTTCGCAGGTTCTCCATTTCACTTTGCAAAATGTGTCCGGCGTGAGCGATGTTGCGCGAGTCATCCATCATTTGCATACCCATGCCCAGAGAAAACATTACCGAAGCCATGACGATACCAAGCACCGCCAATCCTATGACAGTCTCCACCAGCGTCAATCCACACTGGCAAATCTGGAATAGTGGGTTGCCAATGCCCTTTTGATTTTTTGTCCGCAAGGATAGTATCTGGCGATGCATAACAACAATCATCATAGCGCAATAGGATCATTCGGGTAAGAGGCTTTAGGCTGGTTTTAAGCCCCTGATACCACCAGGGCCATTCAGCCCTAGTGGTCTGTGACTGCGATGGAAACCGACTGCTGGTTCGACTTTGCGCTGGCAAAGTTGTCACGTATCGAAAAAACTGGATTTCATGCCGTTGAATCCACAAACGACCCGTTCGCTCCTGCAATCATTACAACACGACCCGCGCAAGCTGTTGGGGCAAAATTTTTTGGTGGATGGCAACATCGTTCGCAAATCTATCGCTATGGCTGATTTAAAGACGGGTGAGACGGTGGTGGAAATCGGACCGGGACTGGGCACTCTGACGCGGGAGTTGCTCGCCAGTGGGGTTAAGGTTCATGCGGTTGAGCTGGACAACAACTTGCAAGCACACCTGCGAGAGACATTGCTCAAGGAGCATCCCGGGCAATTCAAATTGATTGCCGGCGATGCAGTAGCGTATCCGCTGGCAAGGATCGCGCCGGACTGCGAGTGCAAAGTGGTGGCCAACTTGCCATATGCGATTTCCACCCCATGGATGGATGCGCTATTAAACCAGCCCACGCTGCCTAAAAAGATGGTCTTGATGTTGCAAAAGGAAGCGGCGGAGCGATTGATTGCTTTACCTGGGAGCAAACATTGTGGCGCGGTGTCGATCCTGCTTCGCTCGGCTTATTCTACAGGCGAGCGACATCCTGTGGCAGCCAGTTGCTTTCATCCGCCACCTAAGGTGGAATCCTGTCTGATTACACTTGACCGTCTGGCCTCGCCAATACGCTTTCCGCCAGCGGCAAGACAAGCAATGCGGGCCGCCTTTATTTATCGCCGCAAGCAACTGCGTGCACTGTGCAGAAAAGACCCCGCTGTGGCGCGTCTTGAGCACTGGTTGGAAGATTGCATTGCCGATGGATTAAATCCCCAGATTCGCGCCGAAGCCATTCCCTTGGAACGATGGCAGACATTGCCAAAATACATGGATGGCACGGCTTGCTGACGCGCAAGTATATTTTACAGTAACTACTCAGGTATTCTGGCTCCTGACTCCTGAGTAGTTACGTTTTATTAAGCATAAGCCGCGCTATCAATTTGCGATTGCCCAA
>SKFT01000039.1 GCA_007117865.1 Puniceicoccaceae bacterium
ATTATTATCAGTCAGTCTGAGCCAAGTCTCAAGTTGACTGATGAAGCTATTCATTTAACCGCTAACCCAAAGCCTTGCCGATGAAACCCTATTGGTCTATCACCCTTGTCTATCTCATTTTCGGCTTTGTCTGGATTGTCTCAACCGATTTTTACCTGTATTTTTATTTTGAGGATGCCTTAAGGGCTACCCTTTCGCAGACTTTCAAGGGAATCTTATTTGTTGTTTTATCCTCCTTGTTGATTTTTATCATTTCCAAGCGTGCCTTTGAACGCCACGAAGCAGCCAAGGTGGAACGCACTCAATTGTTTATCGAAACCATTCAGGCCTCCAACCATATCCTGCGCAACTACCTCAATCAAATGCAACTGGTGACCATGGAGGCGGAGCGCTGCGAATCATTTAATCAAGATGCACTAAAGCTAGCCAAAGAGATTTCATCCCAGGCAGAAGGGGAATTGAAGAAATTGAGTCAAATCGAGCTGGTTTCTCCTGCAACCATTGCCGAGACGACCTATCCCCGCTAGCAGCTTGCTTGGGCTAGCCCGAGGTTAAATACGCCTTGCTCTACGCTTGTCATCGACATGCATTTGGTTCAGATTGGATTTATGCAAAATGCCTCAACTTTGGAATTTGACTATGTTGTGATTGGCGGTGGCAGCGCGGGCTATGCAGCTGCCCGCACTGCGCGCGAACATTGTCAGCGGGTAGCGATTATCGATGGTGCCCCTGAACTGGCCGGTCTCTGTATCCTGCGTGGCTGTATGCCGTCTAAAACTTTGATTTACACTGCTGAGATGCAGCACCACGCCCGGCATGCATCTACTTACGGCTTGAATGTGACGACTGGTCGCGCGGATATGAAGCGGGTCCGCGCCCGCAAGCGGGCGATTATTGAAGATTTTGCCGATTACCGTCGTCAACAGCTGGAGTCGGAGCGGTTTACGCTTTTGCGAGCAAGAGCGGAATTTGTCGATTCCCATACCGTCCGCTTGAGCGATGGCCGCACGGTGCGGTCAAAGTTTTTCCTAATCGCAACTGGTTCGGTAGTGGCTCAGCCTGCAGTCAACGGATTGGATAATCCCGACATCTGGACCAGCGATGATGTGTTGGATTTGGATGCACTGCCGCAGTCGGTGATTGTTCTCGGTGGTGGAATCGTCGCCTGCGAGCTCGCTCAATACCTGTCGCGCATGGATGTAGTAGTTACTCAGATACAGCGTAGTCCGCATGTGCTCAAAGACTTTCCCGAGGCTGCCAGCGATACCGTCGCCAAGGTTTTTCGCAATGAGGGGATAGAGTTGTTTACCGGCACCAAGCTGCTCGGCATACGCGGCAATGCCAAGAACGGTTTTAGTGTGGCATTTGAACACGGAGGCAAGCGACTGGCGCGAAGCGGTGAGCGGGTGCTCAACGCGCTCGGACGCGTGCCGGCAACGACAGGTTTGGGACTCGATAAAGCGGGAGTCGAATTGCTCCGCAGCGGGCACATCAAATGCAATGAGTTCCAGCAATCGACGTGCTCACACATCTACGCCGGAGGCGACTGTGCGGGTCCGCACGAAATTGTTCATCTGGCAATCCTCCAAGGCGAAACGGCTGCCCGTCACGCCTTTGGGTTCAAAGTGACCCCCTACAACGAGGACCATTTGGTGGCGGTTGTTTTCACCGATCCCCAGGTCGCCATGGCTGGACGCAGTGCTAAGCAGTTGAAGGCGGATGGGATTGATTTTGTCACTGCCAGCTATCCCTTTGACGATCACGGCAAGTCCATATTGATGGAGGCCAAGGCGGGCTACGTCGCCATCCACGCCGAGCGCAATACCGGCAAGGTGGTTGGGGCGGAGTGTGTTGGCAAAGAAGGGGGTGAGTTGGTGCATGCGCTTGCGGTCGCCATTACTGTCGGAGCGACGGTGAAGGACTTGCTCAAGGTGCAGTGGTATCATCCCACGCTGTCGGAAATTTGGAGCTATCCACTTGAAGCGATCGAAGAAAAGCTATCCGTTAACTAACATTATGGCAAAATCCAAAACACAATCGAAACCGGTGATTCCGCAATTCCTCGCCGACCTGCTTGAGTCGCGCTCGCCAACGGGTGCTGAGTATGAAGCGCAGTTGGTAATTGACCGTCACATGGAAAACAGTGTCGATGCCTACCGTCGCGATGCGATGGGCAACCGCTTTGCGACAGTGAATGCGGAGGGCGACCCGCGGGTGTTGTTTGCCGGGCATATTGATGAGCTGGGACTCATCATTCGCCACATCGACGATAAGGGCTTTTTGTATTTTGATACCTTGGGTGGCCATGATCGCAGTATGATCTCCGGACGGCGGGTAGTCATTCTCACACGCGAGGGTCCGATCAAGGGCGTGACCGGCAAGCGTGCGATCCATTTGATGGAGCCAGACGACCGCAAAAAAGTTCCGGAAATCCATGAGATTTGGATCGATATTGGTGTCTCTTCGCGCAAGGAGGCCGAGAAGCTCGTTCGCATCGGTGATCCGGTTGTTTACGATCAGGGATTTGAGTGGATTCGCGGCAGCATTGGCGTGGCCCGTGCGTTTGATGATAGAGCGGGAGCCTATGCCGTAATGGAGGCAGCGAAAAGACTTGCCCAGCCAGGTGCGAAAGGGAAGGCAAAGCTGGCGGCCCGCGTCACCGCCGCGGCAACTACACAGGAGGAAATTGGCACCCGCGGTGCAATGACCGCGGCCTACTCGGAGCAACCGCAAATCGCTATTGCGGTTGATGTGGGTCATGCTACGGACTCGCCGGATTGTGATGCTCGCAAATACGGCAAATTCACCCTTGGCGGCGGTCCCATCATTTGCCGTGGTCCCAACATCAATCCCTTTGTTTTTGAGCGACTGGTGGCGGTTGCGGAGAAAAACCGTATTCCCTATCAGATTGAAGCAGAAGCGCGGCCAACGGGGACCGATGCGCGCGTTATCCAAGTCTCCCGCGATGGTGTCGCCAC
>SKFT01000161.1 GCA_007117865.1 Puniceicoccaceae bacterium
ACCCAGGCCGGTATGCGCGGTATTATGACTGTCGTTCCTTAAACCATTTTCCAAACTAAAAAAATGAAAACAAAAACCTGCATTCTTACATCATCACTCATTGCCCTTGCCGCCTCCATGGCGCAGGCCCAAGGCGGATACACCGTGTTCGGCGAGTCGGGTACCGCACCGGCACCTGAGCAACGCTTTGTGCGCCCCGTTTCGGCACCTTATTTCCACGAGGATGCCTTTATCACCAGCGACGTGCGCGCTTGGTATGTGAAACACCATTTCTATGGAGATACCATTGGTGGAGACCTCGATGTCTATGCTTTGCAAGTTCGACTGGC
Organism: Puniceicoccaceae bacterium; assembly: GCA_007117865.1. GTDB lineage: Bacteria > Verrucomicrobiota > Verrucomicrobiia > Opitutales > Coraliomargaritaceae > SKFT01. The sequence continues at coordinate 330 of SKFT01000161.1, forward strand.
TTTGACGCCTTCGTTGCAATTTGTTGCCTACAGGGATGGGTATTCAAAATATAATGACACACTTAATAACCACAGCGGATGGAACGATGTCGGTGTCGGCTTGAAATGGGCTTTTCTGCAGGATTGGGAGCAAAACCTACATCTTGCTGCTGGTGTTGGCTATGAGCTTTCCATCGGCGATAGAGATGTTTTGCAAAGCACCCGTAGTTTGCGCTTTTGGGGCTCGGCCAATAAGGGATTCGACCGTCTACATCTAGGGGCAACGGTCAACTACCTAAAGGCCAATGACCGCTCCGATGGCATGCTCGGTAATGCCGATATGATCACCGCTCACCTGCACGCAGACTACCGTGTTAGCGATTGGTTCAGCCCGGTCGTTGAAATCAACGGCTACTTTGTCACCAAGGAGGGTCCGGTCGGCGCGCCTTTCTCAGGGGTGGACGCTGTCAGTATCAGCGGCGGTAAAAACGAGGATACCATTACCGGCGCGGTCGGCGCGGAATTCCGTCCATTTGGCGATTACCTTGGATTGCGTGCCGCTTATGAAACCCAGCTGAGCAATAACCGCAGCCTGTTTGGCCACCGCTGGACCTTGTCTGCTGTTTACGAATTCTAATATGACACAGTTAACACATATACACGCTCACGAAGCACTCGCATTGATTGACGCAAGCAGCGGTGAAATCAGTATTGCGGAATTGCCGCAGACCCTGGTCGCTGTTTTTGGAGAGGCCGCACGCTTCAACGCCTGCTCGGCGCGTGGGATGGACGTAAATCAACTAACCCAGTTCTTTATCGATCGCAATAAGATCGTGGTGCGGGATGGTCGCGTATATCTCAATCGTGCCAACGCCTGCTCTCATTAAAATGGATAAACGGAAAACCTTCTGGCAGTTGATTGATGCCGGGGAACCTTACCGATTGCTGTTCCCGCTGGGGACCCTTTTGGGTATCATTGGCGTCATGCTTTGGCCGGCACATGTCTGGCTCGCATTGGCATGGCCTTCAGAGCCCCATGCGGGGATCATGTTGCAAGGGTTTTTGTCGGCATTCATTATTGGTTTTCTCGGCACGGCCTTGCCGCGATTGTTGGAGGTGTCGCAAATGCGCTTGGCAGAAACGGCTTTGTATGCGGCATCGCTGGTAGTTGTCTGTGGACTTCACTTGCTGGAGTTCACTGAGGCGGCGCACGCAGCATTCTTGCTCCTATTGCTAGGCTTTATTGGTTCGCTGTTGCATCGGACACGCCAGCGCAAAGACATTCCACCGCCAGGTTTTATACTGGTAGCGATGGGAATGCTCTGTGGGCTCTTTGGTAGTGCCCTGTTATTGTTGGATGGCGTCTTGAATAATGGACTGACGGTTGAGTGGTATCTATTTGCCCGCCGCTTGCTGCATCAGGGATTTTTGCTCCTGCCTATCATGGGGGTGGGGGCTTTCTTGTTGCCGCGTTTTTTTAATCTGCCTAATGCACAATTGTTCCCCGAATCGCTAACACCACCGCCCGGATGGTTGCGCAAGGCCGCTTTTGCCGCCGCCTGCGGCGTGGCGGTATGCCTTAGCTTTGTGTTTGAGGTTGTTGGTTGGTCGCGGACTGCCTTTTTGCTGAGGGCATTTGCGATTGTCATTTATGCGATTGTCGAGATTCCGGTTCATCAGGCCCGTTTTAGCGGCGGCACCTTGGCACTGTCGCTGCGGGTTGCGCTACTGAGTTTGCCCATAGGTTACTTGCTAATGGCGATCTTGCCACAATGGCAGATGGCTTTGATTCATATCGTCTTTATCACAGGCTTTAGTTTGCTGACCTTTACCGTAGCCACCCGTGTGGTTTTAGGTCATAGTGGTCAGGAGCATCTGTTTAACAGTCGTGTGTTGTCCATCTTCTTTATGTCGTTGCTATTCGTGCTGGCGATGCTGACGCGGGTCACAGCCGATTGGATGCCCGAAATACGCATGAGTCATTATGCTTATGCCTCTATTTGCTGGGTAGTCGCGGCGCTTGTTTGGTTGTTTAAAATAGGCCCGGGGCTGCGTTTATCTTCTGACGACAGCTAAAACCTTATGAAAATGGGTTTTGACAACCGCTCGGGAGTGTAAAGTTATAGTTTCATGAGCAATTATTCTGTCCTCTTGTTGGCATTGGTATCTTTTGTTTTTATTGCTGGCTGTACCACTACGGCTCCGCGACGAACAGATATCGAAGCGGTAAGCATCAAGGAGATCAAGCCGCGCTACATGGATGAGGCGGATTTCGTGCGCTTGCGCGAGTATTACAGCGGCGCAGAGAATACCGGTCGCAGGATGATATTGCGCACCGACCCGGATGTGCGCGCCGGGTATTATTTTACTTTGGTGCTGGATACTCGTATCGGCAAGCTACCCCGCGGCACCCGTGTGGAGACAAGTGTCTTTACCCCATTTTCCAATGAGTTGCAGTCTTTTGAGTTTACCTTGCCGCGGGAACGGCCTCGCACCCGCGAAATTTTTATCGGCCTAACTGGCGAGGATTGGCCCGATGCCAATCTTCCTCCCTCCGCTTGGAAAATCGATATTGTCACACCACGCGGACGGGTGCTAGGTTCCTATCAGAGCTTTCTCTGGCAATAGTCTATTGCCATTTTTGGCGGCTAA
>SKFT01000150.1 GCA_007117865.1 Puniceicoccaceae bacterium
AAAAAAGATCCGCTGCCGGAGTTCCGGAATCTTGAGGCAGTTACTGAACGCTGAAAACATAATGATCAATCCCTGTTACCGAGGTGACGATAACGGTTTAGGAAGCCTCGGCGGCAGATTCAATGGTTCCACCGGCTGCTTCAATGGCTGCCTTGGCGGAAGCGGAAACGGCGGATAAACTTACGCTATAGGCTTTGCTGACACTACCATGGCCGAGCAACTTGATGTTTTTGTCGCTCTTGCGCACGAGACCAGCGGCAACCAGACTGTCAGCAGTCACTTTATCACCGTCAACGCGCTCAAGTTCGGACAAATTAACGATGGCGTAGGATTTGCGAAAATCCTTATTATTGAAACCACGACGCGGGAGCTTACGGTAAAGCGGCATCTGACCACCCTCAAAGCCAACGCGAATGCCACCGCCCGAGCGGGCTTTTTGGCCCTTGTGCCCTTTGCCGGCTGTTTTGCCATGGCCGCTGCCTTCGCCACAGCCGAGGCGTTTTCGTGGATGGGTTGCCCCTTTAATGGTTGGAATGGAATTTAAGTTCATAGCACTGATTCGTTTTGCATTCAGGCGTTTTCGGCGACCGTTTCCTTAGGCTGGCTGCCGAAGCGTAATTGCTTGATTTCTTGATTGGAGCGCAGTTGGCGCAAAGCATCCATGGTGGCGTTGACCATGGCGAGGTGATTATTGGAACCCAGCGATTTGGAAAGCACGTTTTTGATGCCCACCGATTCGAGGACGGCGCGTACACCGCCACCGGCGATGACACCCGTTCCGTCAGAGGCCGGACGCAGGAGGACCTTGCCGCCATCGGCTTCGCCCACAACCTGGTGCGGGATGGTATCACCACGCAGCTTGATTTCGACCAAGTGTTTTTGCGACTGCTCAGTGCCCTTGCGAATGGCTTCCGGCACTTCCTTCGCCTTGCCATAACCAACGCCAACACGTCCCTTTTGGTCACCCGAGACAACCAAAGCGGAGAAGCTGAAGCGGCGTCCGCCCTTCACAACTTTGGCGCAACGGTTAATGTGGACCACTTTTTCGACGAACTCAGGTGCTTCGTCATTTTTGTCGGCGGAATAGGATTTGTTTTGTCTGCTCATCGGCTTATTAAAATTGGAGTCCAGCTGCACGTGCGGCATCGGCAAAAGCCTTGACACAACCGTGATAACGGCGACCAGAACGGTCGAAAACGACGCTTTCAACACCTGCTGCTTTGGCTTTTTCGGCAAAGGTCTTGCCGAGCTCGCCGGCACCGGCGATATTGGGCTTGATGGCTGATGGCTCCTTGCCCTTCACGAGGGTGGAAAGGAAAACCAGCGTGCGGCCCTCGCTGTCGTCGATGCACTGGGCATAGATATGCTTGTTGGTGAAGCATACTGCCAGGCGGGGACGGGCTGCGGTGCCCTTGACCTTCTTGCGAATGCGCCAGCGGCGTTTTTGCAACAATTGAGATTTTTTGGCTAATTTCATGGCTTGGCTTTATCGCGTCCTTACGCGGTCTTCTTACCTTCCTTACGACGGACCTGCTGGCCGACAATACGAACACCCTTGCCCTTGTAAGGCTCAACCGGGTAGTAGGAATAAATCGTCGCCGTCACTTCGCCGACCACTTGTTTGTCGGCACCTTCGACGGTGAGTTTGGTGTTTTCCGCAACGGTGACAGTGACGCCGTCGGGAATCGTGAATTTAATCGGATGGCTATAGCCGAGTGCCAGATCAAGCGTCTTGCCGGAAACAGAAGCGCGGAAACCGACGCCTTGTATCTCCAGTTCCTTCTTGTAGCCATCGACCACGCCAATGACCATGTTATTGATGATCGAACGGGCGGTGCCATACATGGCACGCGCCAGACGGCTGCGACCTGCGGGCTCGACTTTCACCACATTGTCTTCAATGCTGATGGTGACAGAGCGATTAAACGTTTTTTCCAGCTTGCCCTTGGGACCCTCGACACGGACGACCTGTCCGTCAATGGTGACCTTGGCTTTTGCCGGAATTTCAATAGGAAGTTTTCCAATACGACTCATAATATGCTCCCTTTCCGGTTACCAGACCTTGCAGATTAACTCGCCGCCGACGCCTTCAGCGCGTGCGTCGCGGGCGCGCATGACGCCCTTTGATGTCGTCAGGATGGCGACACCCAAGCCACCGAGGACGCGGGGAATATCGCGATAGCCGTAGTAAAGACGGCGTCCAGGCGTGCTGTGGCGCTCGATTCCTGCAATAGCGGGGGTCGTGCCAACGTATTTGAAATGCAACTCGATTGACTGAATACCGCGCTCATCCTTGGTGGTTTTGACGTCGGCAAGATAACCCTCTTCCTTGAGGATTTGAGCCAACTGCAAACGCAGCTTGGAGTAAGGCGTCACGGTGTGGCGTTTGTGCGCCGCACTCGCGTTGCGAATGGTGGTGAGAAAATCTCCGATGGTATCGTGGACTGCCATTTTCGTATAGTGTTGATGGGTTTCCGGAACTTACCAGGACGACTTCGTCACACCCGGGATCTTGCCACTGCTGGCGAGTTCACGGAAGGTAATACGGGAAAGACCAAATTTGCGGTTAAAAGCGCGCGGACGACCGGTGACCGAGCAGCGGTTGCGAACGCGTATGGGAGAGCTGTTGCGCGGGAGTTTGGCAAGCTTGGCCTGAGCCTTGTAGAACTCCTCGTCGGAGGTTTCCGCATTGGCCAGAATAGCCTTTAGCTCGGCGCGTTTGGCGGCGAACTTTTCGACTAAGCGCTTGCGTTTATTATTACGCTGGATTGAGGATACTTTTGCCATGGATGATAAATTGAATGAGTGTTAAAAATCAGGCGGCACCGGCTTGCGCGGCTTCTGCGGCAGCTTGTTCGGCAGAGGTCTTGCGGAACGGCATACCGAGCAAACGCAGCAGCTCACGACCCTCGTCATCACTCTGCGCACTGGTCACAATGCAAACATCCAAACCGAGGTTGGCACCTGCCGATTCTACGGAAATTTCCGGGAAGATGGTGTGGTCGGTGATACCGAGCGTGTAGTTGCCTTGACCGTCCAGCTTGGTCGGCACCCCACGAAAGTCGCGGATGCAGGGCAGGGCAACATTGATCAGGCGCATCAGGAAGTCATACATCGCGGCACCGCGGAGTGTGACTTTGGCTCCGATTGGCTGACCTTCGCGCAATTTAAAGTTGGAGATACTCAGCTTGGCACGGGTTGTGACAGGGCGTTGTCCGGCCAGCTTTTTCATTTCCTCGTTGACATAGGCAACGTGAGCCTTGTCGGCAGTGGCGTTGAAGCCCGAATTGAGAACGATTTTCTCAATGCGGGGAATCACGTGTACGTTATCATAGCCGAACTTCTTCTTCAGTTCAACAACGACGACGTCGTTATAATATTGTTTTAATGCAGGTGTTTTCATGTCTTGTTTTACCGGATTTCCGACCCGGACCGAAGAACTGTTAAAAAAAGTCTTTCAAAGTGGCAGCCGTCGCGTCAAATGCAAGGGAATTATTCGGCCTTTTTGCGGGCATCAAAACGCTCAGCCGTCATGACATTGGAATAGTGGATGGGGTATTCGCGCTCCGATGAGCCCCCTTCCGGATTTTGCTGCGACTTCTTCTCGTATTTCTTGACGAGATTGATGCCCTCAACCACGACGTTTTCGCCGGGTTTAACAGAGAGCACTTTGCCGCGTTTGCCTTTGTGTGAGCCGCTGATGACAACGACTTCTACGCCTCTTTTAATTGCTTGAGCCATGGTTGATTACAATACCTCCGGAGCCAGGGAAATGATTTTCATGTATTTGGCGCGTAATTCGCGGGCAACTGGCCCGAAAATACGCGTGCCACGTGGATTGCCGTCCGGATTGATTACCACTACGGCGTTTTCGTCGAAGCGCAGGTAGCTACCGTCGCCGCGCTTGATGGGTGAACGGGTGCGAACGACTACGGCACGCACAACATCGCCTTTTTTGACGGCACCATCGGTAGCAGCTTCCTTGACGCTGCAAATGACGATATCGCCAACCGAGGCGCTGTCTTTATTTTGGCCAATCCGCCGGATCATCATGGCAGACTTGGCACCTGAATTGTCAGCAATGCTGACGCGGCTGTTCATTTGAATCATGACAAAGGTCTCCTTTTAGTGTTTGAGGAAAGGGCGGTCAGCCGCATCAATCCAATGACGGTGCGGTTTCGACGACGCGTACGACGCGCCAGCGCTTGAGTTTGCTAAGCGGACGGGTTTCCATAATTTCCACCTTGTCGCCGACATTGCACTCATTCTTTTCATCGTGAGCGTGCACAACGGTGCGGCGGCGCACTTCCTTGCGGTAAAGTGGGTGCGGCATCTTGTAAAAATAAGTTACCTTGATGGATTTGTCGCCGGAGCGGCTGGTTACGGTGCCGACGAGATCTTTGCGTTTGTTGCGGTCTGCCATGGGAGGAAATACGGTTTAAATATTATGCGGAAAAAATAACTTACGCGGCGCCCATTTTCTTCTGCCGAAGAATGGTTTCCAAGCGGGCAATATCGCGGCGCAGTTGTTTAAACTGGTGCGGATGCTCAACTTGGCCGGTTTGTTTGCGCAAGCGCAGCTGGACGTGCTCTTCGCGGGTATCGCGGAGCTTTTTCTGAATCTCATTATCGGAGAGTTCGCGGATTTCGGTGCTATTCATAACGATCGAAAGAATGAAGGTTTATAATAAGGTTTGGTGGCCTGGCTTAGATCTCGTCACGGGAGACGAAGCGGCAGCGGAAAGGCAATTTGGTATCGGCAAGGCGCAGACTTTCGCGGGCGATGGTGGCGGAGCAGCCACCGACCTCAAACAACATGGTGCCTGGACGGATGACGGCAACCCATTTTTCAACCGAGCCCTTACCTTTACCCATGCGGGTTTCAGCGGGCTTCTTGGTCACAGGCTTATGCGGGAAGACGCGGATCCAGACCTTGCCCTTACGTTTCATGTTGCGGGTGATGGCAACACGGGCGGCTTCAATCTGCTGGGCCGTCATACGGCCACGATCCAACGACTGGATACCGAAGTCGCCGAATGCGATCGAGTTGCCACGCTGGGCGGTTCCGTAAATACGGCCCTTGTGGACCTTGCGATATTTTGTTCTTGAAGGAATGAGTGCCATGATAACTACCGGTTGTTAGGCGACGTAAGTGATGAATAAAAAAGGTTAGCGCTCAACTTCGTCTTTGAGACAAAGCCAGCATTTAACTCCAATGATACCGTAAACGGTGCGCGCCTCGGCAAAACCGTAATCGATGTTTGCGCGCAGCGTTTGCAATGGCACGCGGCCTTGACGGGTCTGCTCTGTGCGGGCGATGTCGGCACCACCCAAGCGACCGGCGATCTGGATGCGGACACCATCGGCACCCATTGACATACAGGTCTGCACGGCACGCTTCATTGCGCGGCGGAAAGCGATACGGCGCTCGAGTTGCAGGGCGACGTTTTCTGCTACCAGCGGAGCGGACAGGTCCGGCTGCTTGACTTCCTGAATGTCGAGCATGATCTCGCGGCCCACGCGCTTGTTGAGTTCATCCTTGAGCTTGTCCAACTCGGCTCCCTTGCGACCTATCACAACACCTGGACGGGCAGTGTAGAGCTTGACGCGGACACGATTGGAAGCACGCTCGATGAAGATGCGCGGCACAGCTGCGTAGCGCAGTTTCTCGGTCAGGTAAGAGCGGATCATATAATCCTCCTTAACATAGATCGGGAAATCTTTTTTGCCCGCATACCAGCGGGAGTCCCAGTCACGGGTAACGGCGAGGCGGAAGCCGGTAGGATGTGTTTTTTGTCCCATAATTCAGTCTAAAAAAAGGATTAGGATTCGTCGGAGAGCACGATGCGGATATGGCTGGTACTCTTTTTGTATGGATGAGCCGAACCACGTGAGGCCGGGCGGAAACGCTTGAAGGCAACGCCGTCTTCGACGATAGCCGAAGCGATCACCAGATCATCAGCGGATAGATTGTTGTTATTTTCCGCGTTGGCGATGGCTGAGCGCAACGTCTTGCTGACAAGACGCGCTGATTTGCGCGGAATGAAGCGAAGAATCTCCACAGCCTCGGCGGCATTGCGACCTTGGATGGCACGGGTGATTTCGCGGACTTTGCGCGGCGACATGCGCGCGTATTTGGTATAAGCTTGGACCTGCATGGTTTAACGACTAACGAATGTTCAGAAGGTTTTGATGCGGACGGAATCGCCCACTTGAAGAGTTTGACCCCCGGTGAGGGATAGAATCAACGCGGCGGCGCGATCGCGCACGGTTTCGATAATCAACAGCTCGCCGATGGTCTGGTTGCCACGACTGGCGGTCAGCACCATGCCAATATCAAATCCCGCCAGCGCGCCGTTATTCAAAATAACGAAGTCAGCCTTATCGGCCTCGTGTAGCGACTGGACTTGGGCGGCGTTGGGACTGTGCAGCGGACCATTCACAAACGCCGGATGGGCCACGCGCGCCGATGCCACACCCATGCCGAGAAGGCAAAGGAGCATCGTAGCGATGACGCAACGGACTGTGTAGGTGGAGTGCATGTGATTAATACAGCGGCTTAGGGATAACGGTTATTTTTTACCGACGCCCTGATGCCCCTTGAAGGTGCGGGTCGGGGCGAACTCGCCCAGTTTGTGACCCACCATATTCTCGGTGACGTAGACCGGCAGAAAGCTGCGGCCGTTGTGAACGTTGAAGTTGAGGCCGACAAAATCGGGCGTGATGCTGGAGCGGCGCGACCAAGTCTGGATCGGCTTGCGATCGTTATTAGCCTGTGCCTTCTCGACCTTCTTTTGCAACGAGGGATCGACGTAAAAACCTTTTTTGATGGAACGTGCCATAGTGTGTAAATCTCCTTACTTTTTAACCTTGCGACCGTTGCGACGCACCAGGATTTGTGAATTCGTCGGGTTGGAACGACGGCGGGTGGGGAAGCCTTTGGAGAGCTGTCCCCAGGGCGATACAGGGTGACCACCACCGGAGGTGCGGCCCTCACCACCACCCATTGGGTGATCGACCGGATTCATTGCCACACCACGAACGCGAGGACGGCGGCCCTTCCAGCGATTGCGGCCGGCTTTGCCAAGCGACTGGTTTTGATGCTCATGGTTGCCCACTTCGCCGATAGTTGCACGGCAAGCGGGATTCAGAAAACGGATTTCACCACTCGGCATTTTGACCGTTGCGCGGTTTTCGTCGACATTGATCAACTGTGCGGCAATGCCAGCGGAGCGTGCCAACTGGGCACCGCGTCCCGGATGCAGCTCAATCGCGTGGATCTTGGTTGCGGGCGGAATCACTGCCAAAGGCATGCTATAGCCGGGCGAAAATTCAACGCGCTCGGATACACTCAGGAGCACATCGCCCACCTTGACGCCACGCGGGGCCAGAATGTAGCGCTTATCGCCGTCGACGTAAGCAAGCAAAGCGATATTCGCGGTGCGGTTGGGATCATACTCAATCGCCTGCACCTTCGCCGGAATACCGACCTTGTCACGACGAAAGTCGATCTCGCGGTAAAGGCGCTTATGGCCACCACCACGACGGCGCGAAGTGATGCGACCGTAACAGTTGCGTCCCTTCTTGATGTGCTTGCTCTTGGTAAGACGACGCTCCGGGCGCTTGGTGGAAACATCCGCACGGTTGCGGACGAGGAAGCGCTGGGCCGGGGTCAAAGGTCTGGATTCTATTAATGCCATGGGAAAAATCTCCGGTTAAAACGGCTTATGCCATATCAATTTTATCACCTTCAGCCAGTGTGACCATTGCCTTGCGGCGGCCACCGGTGAAGTTGACCAAGCCACGGCGCGAGCGATCGGCCTTGGCCTTGGGTTTTTGGTTGAGGACGTTCACGTTGGACACCTTGACTTTGAATGCGGCTTCAACAGCGCGGGCGATCTCCTTGCGGTTGACACCGCTGGCGACCTCAAAGGTATAGGTATTGTGGTTGGCGGAAAGGTTTGCGGCCTTTTCCGTCACGCGAAATTCGAGTAAAATTTTATCGGTACTGATCATGCTTGTCCTCCGTTGGCGCGGGCGATGACGGTTTGAATGGCTTTCTCACTAACGAGAATTTGCCTAAAGCGAACGACCTCAAGGGCACTTAAGTGAGCGGCTTCGGTCAACGTAACGCGCTCGATGTTGCGTGCTGATAGGGCGGCGTTGTCCTCGAAATGATCATCCACCAGGAGAATCTTGCCCTTGGGCAGACAGGTATCGACCACCTTGATCATCTGCTTGGTCTTCGGCTCAGTGACGGTAAAGGATTCGATGATGGCAATCCCACCCTCGGCGGCACGATCGGACAGCGCGCGCTGGAATGCAAGGCGGTTCATCTTGCGATTGACCTTCTGCGAGTAGTCGCGGGGGCGCGGGCCAAAGACTACGCCTCCCCCACGGTTGATCGGCGAGCGGGCTTCACCCTGACGGGCGCGACCAGTGCCTTTTTGGCGGAATGGCTTCTTACCGCTACCGCTCACTTCGGCGCGGGTCTTGGTGTGGGCGTTGCCCTGACGTTTATTGGCTTGGTTGGCGATAATCACCTGGCGCAGTGCGGCCATACCTTTGGTGCCATCCAGTTGCGGAAAGCCAGGGAAATCGCGCTCCTCAAAAGAGCTTCCGTCGGCGGTGTAAACTTTAAGTTTCATAAATAGCTGCTCCTTGTGCTATCAGGCCTTGGCCGTTTTTTGTTTCTTCGCGGTGCGGATGGTAATGAATCCGTTACGCGAGCCGGGAACGCTGCCTTTGACGAGGATCAGGTTCTTCTCGGGAATGATTTTGACAATTTCGAGATTTTGCACAGTGCGGCGCACGTCGCCCATGTGACCGGGCATCTTTTTGCCCTTGATGACGTGGCCTGGCCATTGGCACATACCATAGGAACCACCGCGGCGATGGAACATCGAACCGTGGGATGCCGGGCCGCCGGCAAAACCGTAGCGCTTGACGACACCCTGGAAACCGCGTCCCTTGCTGGTGCCAATGATGTCGATTTTCTCACCCTCGCTAAAGCGCTCGACGGTGAGGATGTCGCCACAGTTCAAACCGTGGTCATCCTCTGTGCGGAATTCCTGCAACTCGGAAACCGGATCGACACCGGATTTCGCCAAGTGGCCGCGTTCGGCTTTACTCAAACGCTGTGCCTTCTGCGCACGAAAACCGATTTGCACAGCACAGTAGCCGTCGGTTTCTGCTGTTTTAATCTGGGTGACAGGACAGGGTCCCGCCTCGATCACGGTGACGGGGACCAAACGCCTTTCGGCGTCGAAAACCTGAGTCATGCCCAGCTTTTTTCCAAGTAGGTTGATATTCATAATCCTAAGCGGCAGGTGGAGAGGATCTCCGTTTCATTGACCTGCTTTAGCGGTTTAACTGTTAAAAAGAGAATTCTAAAAATTGCGTTTAAGAATGAGAAAAAGCGACTGATCATTCAGACATTAATCGTAATGTCAACACCTGCTGGCAAATTTAATTTCTTTAATTCGTCAACGGTCTGAGCAGTAGGCTCGAGAATGTCAATCAGGCGCTTGTGGGTGCGCACTTCAAACTGGTCCATGGACTTCTTGTCGACGTGCGGCGAGCGATTAACCGTGATCCTTTCGATCTTGGTTGGAAGCGGCACGGGCCCGGCTACACGGGCGCCGGAACGCTTGGCGGTTTCGACAATATCAGAGGTCGATTGGTCAACGACACGGTAATCGAAGCCCCGAAGGCGGATGCGTATTTTTGGTGAACTCATATGCGTATTATGTGAGAGGATATCGGTGAAAATATATTTTAATTAAGCGCGGGCAGGTGCACGCGAAGTGGTTTCCACAAGATTCTGCACGATGTTGGCAGGCACTTGCTCAAAATGTGAGGGCGTCATGGAATAAGAGGCGCGACCTTTGCTTAGCGAACGGACGTCGGTCGAGTAGCCAAACATTTCAACCAAGGGAACATTGGCGGATATTACAACAAAGCCAATCTTATTCGCAATGTTTTGTATTTGTCCACGGCGGCGGTTGATGTCCCCCATAATATCGCCCTGGTATTCATCGGGCGTCTCGACCTCGACTGCCATGATGGGCTCCAACAAGATCGGTCCGGCATTCTTCATCGCTTCTTTGAGCGCAAAAATACCCGCCATCTTGAATGCCATTTCGCTCGAGTCCACATCGTGGAAGGAGCCATCAACCAGTGTCACTTTGATATCGACGACCGGATAACCGGCAAGCACACCGTTATTGGTAGCTTCGTGGATACCGTCGAAGGTCGGTTTGATAAATTCCTTGGGAATCACGCCACCGACGATGGCGTTGACAACCTCGATTCCCTTGCCTTTTTCCTGCGGTTCCAGCTTGATCACGGCATGGCCGTATTGACCACGACCACCGGACTGGCGGACAAATTTACCCTCGCCTTCAGCCTTGCGGGTAATGGTTTCGCGGTAGGCGATTTGTGGACGTCCGGCATCGGCTTCCACTTTGAACTCGCGAAACAGGCGGTCCCTGATAATCTCCAAATGTAGCTCACCCATTCCGGAAATCAGGGTTTGACCCGTTTCCTCATCAGAGCGCACCACAAAGGTGGGATCTTCCTCAGACAAGCGCTGCAAGCCCGTGGACATACGCTCCTGATCGGCCTTGGTCTTGGGCTCGATCGACATTGAAATCACCGGCTCAGGAAATGTCGGTGGCTCCAGCCGAATATCAAAATCGCGCTCGCAGAGCGTATCCCCGGTAACCACATCGCGAGCGCCAATGATCGCACAGATGTCGCCAGAGTAAGCCACATCGAGATCGTCGCGGGCATTGGCTTTCATCATCAGCAAACGCGAGATGCGCTCGGTCTTACCGGTGCGGGGATTGTGCAGTGCGGCACCTTTTTCAAGAGTACCCGAGTAAAGACGGAAAAACACCAACTTGCCGACATACGGATCGGTCATCAGCTTAAACGCCAATCCGGCGATCCTGGCTCCGTCATCAGCGAGCACCTCCACCACATCACCGTCTTCATTCTGGCCCTT
>SKFT01000006.1 GCA_007117865.1 Puniceicoccaceae bacterium
AACGCCTACTTTGGTGCTGGTTTTTACGCGGTCATGTGAATCGTATTCAAAGAGGGTTGTTACGCCCTGTTCATCTGTCTCGCTGGTTTTGAGTGCGTTGGTATAGTCGGCGGAATAGACGACTCTGCCGTTAATGGCGCGTTCGGTGAGGTCGCCGCGTGGCGTGAAGGTCTGGGCAATGCTCTCAAGTAGCTCATAGCCGCTGCCTGTGTAAACGTAGATTGACTTGGATACTTCATTGCCCTGCGGGTCGAGCAAGGTGGTCTCGCGGGTGCTTTGGTAGGCAACTCCATCGGGTGCATCAACAAAGCCGTGCGTAACGGTGGTGGCAAAAGAGTTGTCGGCATGACGCTCGTAAGTATAGGTGTCCATACGACCGTCGGGATGGGTTTCGCGATGCAGTCGACCGGAGGTGGCCTCATCGGCGGAGGTCGGGTAATACTCTTTGACATGCCTCAGGTTGGTGGGGTTTCCGTAGTAGGGGTTGCTGAGATCGACGACATGCTCGGTGATCTCGACATGCCCGCCATTGACAACGGTGTAAGCGTTGTAGGTGATGGCGGTGGTGTTGTCTTCGATTTTTACGGTCACCGTGCGCGGACGCAGATCATAGTCCATTGCCGTGTCCGCCGGATCAACGGGTGTGTAATCGTAGTAGGTCGCCTTTGCAGCAGCTGGGGACGAACCCGGCGCAAGATCCAACCACGACTCGGTAACAATGGATTCTCGGCCCAGGGAATCATATTGCCAATGTTTCCATGAGCCATCGTGATTGACCTCCTCACGCACTTTTGCGTAGGAGCCGGAATCGTTGGCATTGGTGTAATAGTCGCGGGTAAGCGTCAGCGCGGCACCCCCGGGGTCGAGCACTTGCTCGGTCATCCATTTGCCCCATGCGAATTTTTGGATTTTCTCGCGTCGCGTGGCTACGACGTGATCGTTGGCATCCATCACGGTCCACTGGTGAAGCTCGTGATTGCCTATTTCCTGCACGGTTTTTAGCACGCGGGTAGCCTCGTCGCCAGTGCCGCTGACAAGCGTCCAATCATTTGCCCCAAGGGAATACTGCCACTCATCCACATGGGTAACACCCTCGCGAATGGTGGTGATTCTTACGCGATCGGTGCGATTAACGTCGCCAGTAGGATTCTCGACGCGAAATAATGCGAAAGGGCTACCAACAGGCTGATACAAGCCCTCGGCATTAACACTGCCCTTTTGGTCGATACGATAGAGACGTGTCTCAAAACCAAAATCGCCCAAAACGACCACATCCGTTAATGTCTGTGGAGTTAAGACTTGGCGAACGGCGTTCTCACGCCGGATAACCTGATGCCGAACCCCCGGGCTAGCTACTTCAAGAACTCTACCAGTGACGCTCACAAAGGAGGGAATGGCTCCCGGCGCATTGCTGAACTGCATTGCATTACCTGAACCATCTATGCGAGAGAACGCTTCGCCTGAGGCCGCAGCCACTACACGCATCGAAAAGCCGCTGTGCTCTCCCACAGGCGCCCACAAGCCAGTGGCAGGATTCGGGGCGTAATCAATGCCGTAGCCATTGGGTCGCACCAAGCCAATCCGGTCGATTACTCTTTGCTGCGCATTGCGTAGTAGCGTTCCGGCGCTAGCCTGAGTATCCATAAAATCGTTAAAAGCCTGCTCGGCGGTCGTAAAGTTGCTGAAGGCGGTATTGTAGTTATTCTGGGCAGAGTTGGAAGTATTCTGCGCTGAGTTTTTGGCTGAACTGGCGGCTGACTCTGCGGCCAAAGCGTTGTTGTAAGCGGCAAGGGCAGCATCATAATCCGCTTGCAAATCAGGATTTTCAGGATCCGCTGCCAGAGCCCCTTGGGTAGCTTGAAGATGGTCGGCAGCTGCGATACGATTGG
Source organism: Puniceicoccaceae bacterium (assembly GCA_007117865.1). Lineage (GTDB taxonomy): Bacteria > Verrucomicrobiota > Verrucomicrobiia > Opitutales > Coraliomargaritaceae > SKFT01. The sequence goes on from SKFT01000006.1 coordinate 1,890, forward strand.
CAATGGCGTTTGCCAGTTCCGACTCCTTTTGCTGCAAGTTTGTTTCTGAAGACTGAAGCAGGGACTCCGCACTGGCAAGAGAGACCTGTGCGGCAGTAAAGTTTTTGGATTGCTGCGCCTCGGGAAACTCCAAGGCAGTGCCGCCAAACAGTGAATCCACCTCAAGGCTTTGTGGTGTGAACATCGCAGGTGTCGGGTGAAGTCGCTTGATCGAAAGATCCACAGATGCTTGATTATGCTCACTTTGAAAAGAACCTAGGTTCATCCTGTAAACGACCGAGCAGTTACCACTATCATGATCGCCAGGCTTTTCACCTTTTTTCTCTTCCTCTGGTTTAAATTCCCCCGAATCATTCCTCGGACTATTGCCATCGCCGGAATTTCCATGCCCCAAGTTTGAGCCATAAAGCGCGGAGGTGCTGCATAGCATGGTGACAATAAGGAACCAGATGGAGAGGCGGTTGTAGTTGCGTAAGGTATGCTGTTTCATGTATTGCTTAAAAGTGGCTGATTAGTTGTCGATACGCGCGAGGGCGGTGCGTGCGGCGGCGCGCAGGCGGGTATCGGCGGAAAAGCGGTAGCGTTCGATGGCTTCACGATGACTGGCATCACCGAGTTCGCCGAGGGCGGCAATGGCCCCGACGCGCAACATGGTCGTGCTGGAACTGGAGCGGTCGGCCAGAAAGTCCAAGGCAAGGCGGGCGGTCTCGGGGTGCTGATGGATGGCCGCTACTTGCAGGGCAGTGACGCGGTCTGGCAGCGGTGCGTCGGAATCGCTGGCGATGGCGAGCGCGCGGTCGCTGAGGACCGTGGTGCTCGGAGCCAGATCGGCGGCGGGACTGCGGCTCAAGCGCATGGCAGTGATGAGCGTGGTGCCGGCAAGACCGGAGGCCGAATCAGCGGTGAGGGTGTCGAGTAGCACGGCGGCAGCGCGGCGATCTTCGTCGGCTGGCCCTTCAGTGTTGAGCAGTTCCGGCAGCTTCTGGATGCAGTAGTCGCGCCAGATGAGGTCGCCAGTGGGATCGGCTATGGCGGCGATGCT
>SKFT01000020.1 GCA_007117865.1 Puniceicoccaceae bacterium
GAACAGGGTGCTCATGACTTACAAGCCCTCTTCGACAATCGTGCCATTGTTTAGCAGTGCGAGGTCTACCGATACCTCAAAGGCATCGCGAACGGCATAGACATAAGCATCACCGCTGTAGTGCTCCTGGATGAAGACGAGCTGATCCTCGCGGGCGGGACGCAGCCGATTGGCTACCCGCGCTTGCAGGTTGCGCGGTTGCGTGCTGGCCGCGATGCGCTCATCGAGAAAGCGCACCCGGCGTTCGACCTCGGCAATCTGTTGTTCGGTCGTGCGAATGCGGTCGGCGGTGCGTGAGATCTGTTGCCGCATCCAGACCATGCCGATGCCGCTGGCACCGCAGATGATGAGGACGCAGAGAACAGTTAAATAGGTGAAGGTGCGGTCGCTTGAGTTCATGTTAATATGGACTGAGGGTGGTAGTGGTTTTTTCGAGGATGCGCAGACGGGCGGAGCGACTGCGCGGGTTGCTGGCTATTTCGTCGGAGTCGGGAACGATTCCCTTGGGGGCTTGCAGGATGGCTTGCTGGGTGCGTTGATCGGCAGTGCGCGAATCACGACCATGCTCCGGACGTCCCGCCATGCGGCGGAAAAAGCGTTTGACGATGCGGTCTTCGAGAGAGTGAAAGCTGATTACGGCAAGCCGTCCGCCGTCTTTGAGGGCGGCGAATGCGGCTGGTAGTGCCCGTTCCAGCGATCCCAATTCGTCATTGATAGCGATGCGGATACCTTGAAATGAGCGCGTGGCTGGATGAATAACACGACGGCCGGGACGTTGACGCGGTACACATCCTGCAATTAACTCTGCCAAGCTGGCGGTGCGTGCCAGTGCCCCGGTGCCCCGGGCTTCCTGGATACGGTTGACTACCCGCCGCCAGGACGGTTCCTCTCCGTAGTCGCGAATCGCGCGGATCAAATCGGCTTCATCAGCAACTTCCAGGAACTCGGCTGCGCTGCAACTGGCATCCGGATTCATCCGCATATCCCAAGGAGCGTCTTCGCGAAAGCTAAAGCCGCGATCTGCCTGATCCAATTGAAAAGACGATAAACCGAGATCGAATAGCACTCCATCAAAGATGCCCAAACCCAGTGATTCCAATTCGCCAAAGTTGGCAGCTACAAATTGAAATCGCCGACCATATTGTTGCTCCAACTCGTGCGCTCGCCCTGCGGCCTGTGGATCCTGGTCCAGTGCAACCACTTCGATGGTTGGATGAGAATCCAACAGCGCACGGCTGTGTCCACCCCCGCCAAAAGTAGCATCCAATAGGCGCATTCCCTCCTTGCCACCAAGCCAGGCAACAATGGTGTCGCGCAGGACTGGGACGTGGCCTCCCGTTGTGCGGGAAGCGGATGGAAAGGATTCAGCCAAGGAAAGCATGCAGGTGTTTTTGAATTTGTTGAAGTATTTTTGGAAATGAAAGGCGTGAAGCGGTTTTGGCAGGGATGGGACGACGGCGGTTCAAGGCTCGGGAAACGGGATCAGGTGATGGGAAACGTAGCTTTGGAAGACTGCTAAACTGCCAGTTGTCGGTCGAGGGACCTGCCCGGCGGAGGGCTCCTGCGCAGCGGAAATGTTCGTTACTAAATCGGTTGTAGTGGTTTTGGTTTGGCATGGTGGGTAACGGGGAGACGAATGGCTGTATGTTAAAGTCCAAATCGGGCCAGTGCCTGTGAGAGGGATACGTTGTCGGAGCTGGCTTGAGCGTCATAAGCGGCGGCATTGAATATCGAAAAGGATGTGATTTTGCCCAACAGCACCGCGTCCTTTTCGATTCCGCTATGTTGTAGCAATTGGGAGTTGAGATTGATGCGTCCCTGTTTATCGACACTAAAGCTCTGTGCCTTGGCCATGGTCTGCGCCAGCGCCCGCTGGGCCTCGATGTCGGCCATGCCAATTTTGGCGATACGTTCGCGCAACTGCGCGATCATCTCCGGACCATATACGGTGATGTAACCATCGGGATTGGGCAGGGCAAGGAAGGCGTCACGCTTGCCAGTGCTTTGGATACGCCATGAGGCCGGGATTGTTAATCGTCCCTTAGCGTCCAACGAGTGTCTAAACTCGCCAACGAAAAAACCTGTATCCCAGTTATCCATTAGTCCCCAAAAAATACCACAATGCACCATTTCACCCCACTTTAACCCACCCGTCAACATAAAACAGCACTGAAAAACCACTTTATTTACAAGGGGGTGGTGCTTGCGGACGCGCTGGGCCCTGCGGGTTCCCCAAACTCACGTTTGAGGATACTGCGTATGCAGCCTCGCTCGTGAGAGCGGGGACGGCGGCGTGCTTGCGGACGCGATCGGAGTTGCCGCTCTAAGTTTTCGCTACCCCTCGCGTCGAACTGTCAGTCTCACGCAATGGTCGTTTTTGAAATAGCGCTGGGCGTGCTGACTGAGATCGTCCAATGTAAGGGCTGCCAGGCGGCGATTGAAGGTTTCGCCGTCGTCGACGGGTTCGCCGTAAAGCTTGTTCAGGGCGGCATCCATTGCGCGGCTGCCAATTGCCTGCATGCGCATGGCGCGGGCGGCGCGGATACGCTTTTTACAGCGATCTAGCTCGACTTGTTCAACACCGCCGCTGCGCACGCGCTCGACTTCGTCGTCGATTGCGACATGCACTGCCTCGGCTTGCCCGGGATGGGTGCCGCCGTAGAAAACAAAGGCACCGCTATGAAGTCCGCTCACCCGCGTGGCTCCAACGTAGTAGGCAAGTCCCTGTTCCTCGCGAACGCGCTCGAACAGCCGACTGGAAAGTCCGCTGAACAGTTCATTCAGCACCATGGCACAAACGGATTCCGATGCGGACAGAATGCCGGGATCGGGATAGCCTGCCAATACGACGGCTTGCTCGCGGTTTTTATGCAGGGTGTGTTGGCCTGGCACTATTAACAGTTGCTGCCAGTCGACTTGTTGGGCAATGGCGTCCTTAATCGCGGGTAGCTCCTCCAGTGCCGTTTCCAATTGGGCGATCAACTCGGCTTCATCAAAATCGCCACTTACGGCGAGCGTCAGATTACCTGCGTGAACCAATTCCTGGTGCAATGCTTTAATCGCCACCGGGGTAAGTTGTTGCAAATCCTCGCGGGTGCCGTCGGCACTGATGGCCAGTGGGTGGTCGCCAAAGAATTTTTCCTGAAAACGCAGGAAGGCGTAGTCGAGTAATTCGTCCTCGCTTTCCTCAATTGATGCAATTTGCGCTTTTTGTTCGCGTTCAAAAGTGCCCGGATCAAAGCGCGGATGCAGTAGCGCGTTGGCAAATAGCGGCAGGGCTTTTGGCAGATCAAACGGAAAAGCCTCCATTTGCAGCAACAGCGCGTTGTTGCCCGAGCGCGCCCGCAGACTTGCGCCCAAGCTCTCTATGGTCTCAGCCACTTCAGCGGCAGTCTGTCCAGTACTGTCTTTGGTCAGTAAGGTTGCCAGCAATTGACTCGATCCACGCTGACCCGGTTTCTCGACAAACGGACCCGCCTGCAGGGCAGCGCAAAGGTGGATGCGCGGCAGCGTGGGATCCTTTTGCAGCTGTAGCGATACCCCCGATTTTAAGGTGTGCTGCTTGAATGCCCTGGTATGCTCTTTTGCTGCGGGTTTGTCTGTAGGCGCGGTGGTATCCTGCTGTGGCAGCAGACGCACGGTAGTGGATTCCCTTGCCAGCAAAAACTGCCGCGCGGCATCGATCAAATCGGCTTCCGCCAGCGATTGCAGGCGTTCGAGGTAGCGTTGCGGATAGTCCAGATCGCCTACCACCAACTCGGCGGCACCGAGACGTCCCGCCTGGCCCGCCACTGTCTTGCGTGCCGCTACCTCACCGGCAACCGCATTGCGTATCGCCTTTGCCACGACGCCTTGTGGAAGCCCATCGCTTTTGACGGATTCCAGAGCTTGCAAAATCGCTGTTTCCGCAGCTGACAACTTGTCCGCATCACAGGTGAAGCTAATGATGAATAAGCCGACATTGCCAGTGTTCCAGTTGTAAACATCGATCTCGTGCACCAAGCCGAGATCATTGCGCACCCGTTTCCAGAGTGTGGCACTTTCACCCGCACCGAGCGCCCGCGCAAGGGTATCGAGTGCGGGTGCCTGTGGATGGGTTAGCCCCGGCACGCGATAAGCGATGCAGCCACGCGCAATTTGATAATCGCAACCGAGAGTGGCGGAGCGCGGACTCAGTTGCTCGGGTTCCGGATCGCCCGTTGCGGGTCCGCTGCAACCCATCGGCAGTCCGCCAAAAAGTTTTTCGACCAGCGGTCGCAGCTTCTCACCGCCAACTGCACCGACCACTACCAGAATGCAGTTGTTTGGCAGGTAGCGACGGCGGTAGTAGGCAACCAACTCCTCGCGGGTGACTTTGGCGAACAGTGGACGATGACCGATGATAGGTTCGCGGTAGGGGTGCTTGCGGAAGGCCGTTTGAAATAAGGTTCGACTGAGCGTGTCGTGTGGATCGTCCAGATACATGTCAATTTCGCGCAGGATGACTTCGCGTTCGCGCTCGCAGTCGGCGGCATCGAGGCGGGCATGAAAGACCAGATCCTGCAACACATCGAGGCTTTGTTCGGTCGCCTCAGCGGGTGCGTCGATGTGGTAAACCGTGCGGTCATAGCTGGTGTAGGCATTGATCGAACCGCCGAAGCCGTGCACCTCGCGACTGATTTCGGCGGCGCTGCGGCGGCCCGAACCCTTGAAAAGCATGTGCTCCAGGTAATGGGAGAGTCCACTGCCCAACATTTCACCTTCGTGGACACTACCGGTCTTGACCCATACCTGCACCGAAACGACATCCGCATTCCAACTTGGGCGATGGATTACCGTCAATCCATTCGCCAGGACAAAACGCTCTGCCGGGGCGTCAAATACGCGGTCGAGAAAACCTTCAGGAAGGATGGACGAGGATTGTTGTTCTGTTGTCATGTTGCGTGGGAAAGAGTTGGGTGGGTTGTGAAAGTGAGGTTAGGTTTTGTTAGAACCGAAATCGAAATCGAAATCGGGATCGGGATCGACGTAGCCTCGCTCGTGAGAGCGGGGACTGTGTGCTTCCGGTCGCGCTGGGCACTGCGATCCCCAAACTCACGTTTGAGGTTACTGCGTAATGTACCCTCGCTCGTGAGAGCGGGGTAATCTGTCAGGCAAATAGGATGTAGCATTTCCAATGCGACGCGATTAGCACTTCGCCAGCCCATGTAACCGCGACAGCACGCACTCCTTGCCGAGCGTTTCCAGCAAAGGCATCAGGTCGGGGCCGCCGCTTTGACCGCTAACGGCGAAGCGGATCAGCGGGAACCAGGCGAAGGGTTGGATGCCGGCTTCGGCAGCTGCCTTTTCCAGGCTTGCACCTATCGTTTCGGCGCTGAAGGGCTCGACGGCATGCATGACCGCAATTACCTGCTGCAAGCTTTCCTGCCAGTTGGCATCGCGATGGATTTTCTTCTCCGCCTTGGCATCCACTTCGTAGGTATCGCTGAAAAAATAGGCGACAAATTCCGCCAGCGTTTCCAGCGAACGCGCCTTCGGCTGGCACAGTGCCAACACCTTTTGCAGGTAGTCCTCATTGCTGTCCTCTGCGACGATGCCAGCTTGATTGAGGATTGGACGTGCCAGCCAACAAAAACTCTCCAGCGGCAACTCGCGCAGGTAGGCAGTGTTCAGCGAAGACAGCTTGCGTTCGTCAAAACGGGCATTGCCCTTATTAATGCCGGGAAAATCGAAGGACTCAATAATGCTATCAATAGTCATCTTCTCCTGGTCATCCTTTGGATTCCATCCCAGCAGGCAAAGGTAGTTGCGCACGGCTTCCGGAAGAAAGTGACGTTGCTCGTATTCTTCAATCAACGCACCCTTGTCGCGCTTGCTCATCTTGCCGGGTCCGCTTTCCTTGAGGATCAGCGGGATGTGGGCAAAGACGGGCAGGGGAGCGCCAAAGGCTTCAAACAACTCAACGTGCTTGCTGGTGTTGGATAAATGATCCTCGCCGCGTATCACGTGGGTGATGCCCATTTCAATATCGTCCACGACATTGACAAAGTGGAATACCGGTTCGCCGTTCTGACGGAAGATAACGAAGTCCTGTTCTTCGGTGCGCTCGACGCGTCCACGCACGGCATCTTCAATTACCACCGGACGGTTGCGCACTTTTTCCACCTCCTGTTTTTTGAAGTCATCGTAGGCGGTGTAGCGCTCGCCTTCCAGACGAAACCAGATGGCACCGTCTTTTTCGTAGGCGCGTCCACTATCGAGCAGGCGTTGCAGGTAGCGCTGATAAATGGCGGAGCGTTCGCTCTGGAAGTAGGGGCCGCAAACACCGCCAACCTCCGGGCCTTCATCCCAGTTTAGACCTAGCCAGCGCATGCCTTCCAGCAGCACCCTTAAGGCCTCGTCGGTATTGCGCTGACGGTCGGTATCCTCAATGCGCAGAATGAAGGTGCCGCCAGTGTGGCGCGCATACAGCCAATTGAACAAGGCGGTGCGGGCACTGCCAATATGAAAAAATCCTGTTGGACTCGGTGCAAAGCGGACGCGGACGTTGGACATGACGAGAGTGGTTGATGGATTAGTTCGAGTTACCAGTTGTTAGTTCTAGTAGTTATGCGGTCGTCTTTCCCCTATTCGCGCTGAGACCGGCTGAAGCCGGAACTCCAACCTGTCGCTTTTCGCAGACCGCGGGAGCGCGTTGGAGTTCCGCGTTTACGCGGTCTCCCCCTCCGATAGCACTGGAACAGACTGAAGTCGGCACAAAACCCAACGCCCGTGCGGCCGACACCAACATTTAAGCGCCGACTTGAAAGCGGGCGAAGCGACGGACAACAATGTTTTCACCCAAGCGGGAAATGGCTTCGGTGACAATGTCTTTGACGGTTTTATCCGGACTCTTGACAAAGGACTGTTCGAGCAGGCAGGACTCGGCGAGGAACTTGTCGAGTTTGCCTTCGACGATCTTCTCGACCGCATTGGCTGGCTTGCCCTCTGCTTGCATCGCGGCAATTTTGCGCTCTTTTTCAATTAGTTCCGGATCAATTTGTTCGCGGGATACGCAAGCCGGGTTGACTGCGGCAATGTGCATCGCGATATCCTTGGCGAGTTGCTTGAAGTCGTCAGTCTTGGCAACAAAGTCGGTCTCGCAGTTGAGCTCCAGCATGACGCCGACTTTCCCACCCAAGTGGATGTAGCTTTCGACCAAGCCCTCTGCGGCTTCGCGTCCGGCTTTCTTAGCAGCGGAGGCCACGCCTTTTTTGCGCAGGATCTCAACTGCTTTGTCAAAGTCGCCGGCGGTTTCCACTAACGCTTTTTTACAATCCATTAAGCCAGCTCCGGTTGATTCACGGAGCTCGCCTACCATTTTAGCACTAATTGTTGCACTCATTGTTACTTGGTTTCAGCTGGGCTGTCGTTCTCACCATAACCTTCGGGCAAGGTGACTTCGACTTCCTCGGTTTGTTCAAAGATCTGTTCGCGCACCAATGGAGCGACGAGTTTGTTGGAGCGTTTCATCTCGCGGCGGGAAAGACCTGCCTGAGCCGCTTCAAGAATGGTTTCGATGATGATGCGGATGGCTTTGACGGCATCATCGTTACCCGGTATCGGAAAATCGATCACGGTCGGGTCGGAGTTGGTATCGACCAAGCCGATTACGGGTATGCCGAGGCGATTGGCTTCGGCCACTGCAATGGCTTCATTTTTAGTGTCCACCACAAGAATTGCGGCAGGTAGCTCCTCGATGTTCAAAATGCCCTCAAAGTTGCGGTGCATGCGCGACATCTGCCGACGAATGGCGGCGGCTTCCTTACCGGGAAGTTGATCCAACTCGCCCGTTTGCTCCATCTTCAAAAACTTGCGATATTTCGCCAAGGAGGTCTTGATCGTGGTGAAATTGGTCAAGGTGCCACCCATCCAGCGGTTGACGCAATAGGGCATTTGTGCCGCTTCGGCTGCCTCACGCAATATATCCTGTGCCTGCTTCTTAGTGCCGACAAATAGGATATCCTTACCGGAAGAGATAGTTGATTCGACGAATTCGACCGCTTTGCCGAGTAAGTCATAGGTCTGCTCCAAATCGATAATTGATACGCCGTTAATATTGGCGTAAACGAATGGACGTGACTTTGGATTCCAGCGGCGCAGTTGGTGACCGAAGTGAACGCCGGCTTCCAATAGATCTTTGGGTGTGATATTCATAATGTTCAAAGCCCGTTTCAATTACGGGAGAAATGACTTTCTTTGTGAGTTTTTGGATGATTAACGTCGGAGAATCTGACAGAATGCCTGATTACCGACACGAAAGGGCAAGAACATGAGCACTTCAAAAGCGAATGCAAGCAAAAATCGCTTGTAATTGTCGGCTATCTCGTTTTTGTTCGCTGCTTTCCGTGAGTGGACTTTTGTACAGCCCTGGCTGTCGAGAGCAGCGAATCCCCGCTCCGCTCCCGGCCGAAACAACATACAGTAAAGAAAAGTTCATGACACAATCGACTATTGATGAAAACCTTGAGAAATCAGGGTTTGCGGAGCTCGGCTTAAACGAGTCCATTTTGCGTGCCATCGCGGAAATGGGCTACCGTCAACCGACACCTATTCAGGCTGGATCCATTCCACACATTCTTGAGGGCAAGGATGTCATTGGCTCGGCTCAAACCGGTACCGGAAAAACGGCTGCTTATGCCTTGCCGGTTTTGCACCGCCTGGGTGGGCACCGCGAGGGTGCTGCACCCCGTTGCCTGGTGCTCGGTCCCACCCGTGAACTGGCTGCCCAAGTGGAAAGTAATTTTGTTGAATATGGACGCTACAGTCCGCTTAAGTGCTGCCTCATCCATGGCGGTGTTGGTTACGGCAAGCAACTTGAGGAGCTGAAGGCTGGTGCCGATGTGGTGATCGCGACTCCGGGGCGTTTGCTGGATCATATTCAGCAAAAGACCTTCAATTTAAGTTCGGTCGAGGTACTGGTTTTGGATGAGGTCGACCGTATGCTCGATATGGGTTTTATCGACGATGTGCGTCGGATTATCCGTCTCTGTCGCAAAGATCGGCAGACCCTACTGTTTTCCGCTACTGTTCCGGATGCCATCAAGCGGCTGATTGCAGTGCACCTAAAAGATCCGGTTGAGGTATCCATCGGCATCAAGCTCTCCCCAGCTGAAACGGTGAAGCATGAGATCTATCCGGTGGGAGCCATGCAAAAATTTGATTTGATGCTGGCTTTGATTGAGCAAATGGAAATCGACAGCATGATTATTTTCTGCCGCATGAAATCAGGTGCCGACCGCATTGCCCGCTGGTTGGAGGACCGCAACTACATCGTTGCCCCGATGCATTCGGATTTGCCGCAGAAAGTCCGAACCCGCTCGCTCGAGGATTTCAAAGAGGGAAGGATAAAAATTCTGGTTGCGACCGATATTGCCTCGCGCGGATTGGACATTGCCCATGTGACTCATGTTATCAACTTCGATATTCCGCAGCACGCTGAGGATTATGTCCACCGCATTGGCCGGACTGGACGTGCCCAGCGCGATGGCGATGCCTTTACCTTGGTGGCTCCGGACGAACAGAGTCACTTGGATGCAATTGAAAAATTCATCGATCAACGCATTCCCCAGCGTTCGCTTGAGGGTTTCAATTACATGTATCAACCCATTATTCGCGACAACGATCAAGCTCCCAAGCGTCGCGCCAAACGCAATTCCGGCAGCAGCCGCTTTGGACGGCGGCGTTAAGGGTTGTTCAGCAAGGGGTCTGTTAAGCTCATTGCTCAGGGATTTGGGATTGTTCCAGTTCGATGCGTCGCTAATTTGCCTCACATCCCTATGAACTTATTTTTATTCGACGAACCGTTTGAATCGCACCGCATTGGCTTTGGCAGTGATTATGGTAACCACTTGCGTAATGTCTTGAAGGTGACTCCGGGAGCAAAGGTTTACGTGGGCTTTATTGGTGGATTGCGGGCGCTTTGCCGGGTGGATGAAGTGACCGATTCGGATTGTTTACTGCGGGTGGTAAGCACTGAGGCTTCTCCGCCGCTATTGCCGCTAATGCTCTGCATCGCCCTGCCGCGTCCACACAGCGCGCGCAAATTACTTTACGATGCGGCAATGATGGGCGTTGGTGAGTTGGTTTTTTTTCCTGCGGATCGCGGGGAGCCGTCCTATCGGCAAAGCCGTCTGTGGCAGTCGGAAGAGTGGCGTGAACGCATCCATCTCGGTTTGGAACAAAGCTTTTGCACCCTGCCTCCCGCGGTGTCTCACGTAGACACGCTATTAGATGCCTTGGCCCTGACTGGCACTGGTATGCAGGCAGCCCTGGACAACTATGAGGCGAGCGAAGGCTTGGTCGATTGGTTGGATCGGTATCGCATTACTGACAGTAATGCCCGTCGCAGCCTATTGATTGGACCCGAACGCGGGTGGACCTCAATCGAGCGGGGGATCCTGCGAAAAAGCGGTGTTCCGCTCGTGCACTTGGGCCCCCGCGTGCTGCGCGTTGAGACAGCCGCCTTGGCTGCTAGTGCCTTATTCGCCGGAATGAGTGCTTACCGTGCTGGATGATAGGCCGCTTCTTGCATTGAATGCTCTTTGATGGCTGCATCGGAAACACAATTGTGTTTGACCGAGCCTTCAAAAGCCCGCTCGAAAGCGATGCCGACAAGGCCTTGTTTTTTGGTCGCGGCGATAAAATCCTCACGGTTAACGAGCCATGCAGGGATCCAAATCGTCTTGCCCTGAGTTGGCACTACCCGTGCATAGCGGAAACCAGGCAATGCGACGGAATCGATGGATTGAATGTCTTCCCAGTGGATTTGGCGATAGTTCCCTGCCAGCGTATAGGAGCGGATCCCGCTGCGATTTAGCCGAACTGGAGAAAGCAGGCTGACAGCCAGCGAAACCCAATAGGCTACCAGTATTGCAATACCCCCCGCATAGGCGCGATCAGTTAACGCAATTTGCCAAGCCATCTCTTGGCTCCGGTCGTAAGCAACACCCATTATTGATGTGACAATAATGGCAGCGCTTAATAGAGCCCATAGGCGATATGGACTCGTTGTGAATTTTTCCCCTGTTTTGTTTTTCATATTTTTGACTCCTTTGGGGTAGGCGAGTCAGTTGATGCAGGAAATGGGCCAATTATGGGAGATGACTAATAGTTTGCTAATAAAGGCGGGCTATACGCCTGGCTTCCTTATCGGATGCAAATAATTCTTCCAGTGAGGGTGTTGGGAATACGGGAATACGCGTAAGTGCGTGCTCAATGCAATTGGCAATTGCAGTGAAGGGGATTTCGCGGCGCATGAAGCGCTCCACCGCAATTTCATTAGCAGCATTGAAAACAGCCGGAGCGACGCCTCCCATTTGCAGAGCACTGCGTGCCAGGCCCAGACATGGATAACGGCGCGGGTCGGGTGGACGGAATTCCAGCGCCAACTTTTGCGTGAAATCCATTCCCGGCGTTGTGCCGGGATGACGATCCGGATACAGCAAACAGTTTTGAATGGCAAATGTCATGCACGGTGGCGACAACTGCGCCAAGGTGGAGTGATCAATAAACTCCACCATGCTGTGGACAATACTTTGAGGATGAATCACTACCTCCAGTCGTTCATCCGGTAAATCAAACAACCAATGTGCTTCTATTAACTCCAGCCCCTTATTGGCCATCGTTGCCGAATCGATGGTGATTTTGGCGCCCATAGACCAAGTGGGGTGTTGCAGTGCTTGCTCGGGTGTCACCGTTGACAAGGCTGCCAGGGGTGTGTCGCGGAAGGCTCCGCCGGAGGCCGTTAGGATTAAGCGCTGAACCGAGCGGTGGGGTTCGGCACCAATACATTGAAACAGTGCATTGTGTTCGCTGTCGGTCGGTAATAGGCGCGCTTTGCCACGTTTGGCTGCCGCTACCACGTGAGCGCCGCCCAATACCAACAGCTCTTTATTGGCCAAAGCCAAGTCGATTCCCGCTTCAAGTGAGGTCAGTGCTGGTAATAATCCCGCTGTGCCAGTGGTTGCCACCAATACGCAGTCGGCTTGCGCCCGCAGGGCGAGGTCGCGCAATGCCTCCGGACCATAGCGCAAATCGGTAGCGACGGGGAAATCCTTTGCCGCACTCTTCTCCTCAGTTCCCTCACTGAGCACTGCGTGCGGAACCTGAAACGCTTGGCAAATTTCTGCCAGCGCAGGAGCGTTGCGGTTGGCGGCGACTCCAACCAGAGTCAGTTTATCGGCATGCATGCGCAGCACCTTGAGGGCACTGCTGCCTATCGACCCGGTGGCACCGAGCAAAACAACCCTGCGCTTGTCCGTGCTCACGAAAAGACACCGCATTGCAGCAGCAGAAATGCCACCGGAGCACTCAGCAACAAGCTGTCGCTCAAATCAAATGCCCCACCGATTCCAGGGATGAGATTGCCGGAATCCTTGACACCAGCCTGACGCTTGAAGGCCGATTCAATCAGATCGGAAGCAATCGCCGCCAAAGCGATGGGCAGAGGGAAAAGCAAAGCCTGCCACCAACTAAAGGAGTCAGGTGTCAAGGGCATGAAAATCAGCACCAGAAAAAGTCCCAGCAGCATGGAAACGCTAATCCCCCCAAGGGCACCTTCAACCGACTTCAGCGGACTTACTGCTGGAGCCAGCCTGCGGCGTCCAAAACGTGAGCCAATTAGCAAACCACCGACATCAGAGGCCTTGGCTACTGCTACAAACCACAGTGCTAAAAAAATGGCTTGACCCGGGGGGAAACCGCTGAGTTCGCTTACTTTTACGATCTTTACCAAAAAGTGCAATAAAAACGGCACCAGTATGTAGCCAAGCAGGGTGGGCAGGAAACTCCTGAGCCTTCCGTAACGCATATCCAAGAGGATAATAGCTATGGCAATAACGATGAAGCCGGCTACAAACAAGTCGTAACCCGCATCCACCCCCGCAGCAGCCTGAGGGTGCGGTATGTAGTAACTGCCGAGTATCAAAAGTGTGCCGATCACAATGCCAAGTCCGCGGCGGGGCGTCAGCCCCATGCGCTCGAATAACTGGTAAAGCTCAAGCTGGGTGAAGGCCGATAACAGTGCGATTAAAATCACACCCGCATGGGCGCCAAAAAGAATTAGGCTAAGCGGAATAACCGTCCACAGCACAATAGTGGAAATAATACGTTCTTTCATAAGGTTAATGTTCTTGCCTAAGTGGCGGCGGCAGTCAACTGCTCGGTGGTTTTACCGTAGCGCCGCTCACGGCTTTGATAGGCGCGTATCGCGGCGTCAAAATGTGCCTCGTCAAAATCGGGCCACAGGACTTCAGAGAAATACATTTCGGCGTAGGCACTTTGCAGTAACAGGAAATTGCTCAGGCGCGATTCGCCGGAAGTGCGGATGACTAAATCGGGATCGGGCAATTCGTGGGTGTAGAGGTGGCGGGCAACCATCTGCCAGTCAATCGCCTCCGCGTCGATTTCACCAGACTTTACCCGCTGCGCAATGGCTTTAACCGCGTCGCTGATTTCGGTGCGTGCGCCATAATTGAGAGCCAGCGCGAGCGTGTGCTTGCTGAAAGTCGAGGTTTCCGCCTCGACCGTGCGCAGTTGTGCCTGCACAGCTGGACTCAGTTCCTGGTAGCGACCAATCACGCGAAAGCGAATTTGGTTGTCCATCAACACCTTGCGCTGCTCAAACAAAAATTGCTGCAACATTTCCATCAAGGCATCCACTTCCTCGCTGGGACGATTCCAGTTTTCCACGCTAAAGGCAAATAGCGTCAAAACTTCAACCCCGTGATGACGTGCCCGCTTGAGTGCCTTTTCGACACCTTTGACACCACGCCGATGGCCCTCGATGCGAGGCAATCCGCGCGCACGAGCCCAACGGCCATTGCCATCCATTATGATGGCAACATGGCGGGGAACCGCTTGAAGACTGGGTGAATCTTTCATTATTGGAGTCAGACTAAACAGATTGTGGCTGCTTGTGCAATGATTCATCCCTTCCGCACTTTAAATTTCCTGCGCACTGCAATATAGACTTGGCAGCGCAAGGAAACTTACAATGGTTGAAATCGAATTAGCTCCATGTAAGTTCATTACAGCGAATCGCTAACTTGCGATCGTTCTGGCTTCTGCGACTTTTTGGTTACTGAATGAATATTCCCATTTCCACACCAACGGCAACCCGCAACGGGTTGCAAAATCTCTTAAAGGCCCTGGGGCCGGGTATTCTTGTCGCTTGTGCTGCAATTGGCGGTTCGCATCTCGTTTGGTCGACGCGGGCTGGTGCCGAGTTTGGCTGGAGCCTGGTTTGGATAATCCTGCTGACCAATTTGCTAAAGTTCCCTTTTTTCCTCTATGGCCAGCGCTATACCGCTGCCACTGGTGAGAGCTTGTTGGCCGGATACTTACGTCTCGGACGCCGTTATGTGGCGATTTTCCTCACGATTAATCTAATGACGGGCGTCATCAACATCGCCGGGGTGGCAATGCTGAGTGCCGCGCTTTTTTCCGCGTATGGGTTTTTCTCCGCCGGGTTGGCATGGGTCACCGTTGGACTTTTAGCGATTAGCGCGGCGCTGGTTTTGTTTGGCCATTATCGCATGTTGGATGGTATGGCGAAAGCGGTAATTGTGACATTGGGCTTGTGCACGGTGATCGCAGTCATCCTCGCCGCGCGACAGGGTCCTGTGGCGATGGAGGGCTTCGAATCGCCCGATTTGTTGACCTGGGCCTCCTTTGCGCTGGTGATTGCCGTTATTGGCTGGATGCCTGCGCCGATTGATCTCTCAGCCTGGTCTTCGCTGTGGATGTTTAGCCGTGAGAAGCAAACCGGACACTTCGCCACACCGCGGGAAACGGCGATTGATTTTTACATTGGCTACTTTTCAGCGGTGGTTATGGCCGTGCTGTTTGTTGCTCTCGGAGCGCTGGTCATGTATGGTAGCGGTGAGCGCTTCGATGGCTCAGGCATCGCCTTTTCCCATCAACTAGTCAACCTCTATGCCGCCAATATCGGCGATTGGTCGCGTCCGCTCATCCTCACAGCAGCCTTCATCACCATGTTCAGCACTACGCTGACCTGTATCGACGGCTACCCGCGCTCATTGGCCGCATGCTGCCGTTTGCTGAGCGATTGCAGCGTTACGGTTTTTCAACAGATTCACCGGGTTATGATATTGTTCTCGGCGATCATTGCCATGATTATCGTGCTGTTTTTTGTGCGAAATCTGATTCAGTTACTAACCTTTGCTGCCGTCATTTCATTCCTGACATCGCCCGTCCTGGCATGGATCAACCTGCGGGTTATGAACGGAGCAAATGTCCCCGACGCTCAACGTCCCGGCCGCATCCTCTCTTGGCTGAGCTGGCTCGGTATGGCCTACTTTGTCATTATGATCGGTGGTTATTTGATTTATCACTTGCGACTCTTGTGAGACTATCAACTTGCTTATCGCAACTGCCCAATGACGGCACCTTCAAACTGTGTTTGTTAATGAACTTTTTGATTGGCTAAGCCCGACGGGCTGCTAGCTTGAGTGTATATGTTACAAGCTGGAATCGTAGGTCTGCCCAATGTTGGCAAAAGCACTTTATTCAATGCGCTCACGCGCAGCCGTAAGGCAGAATCGGCAAATTATCCTTTTTGCACGATCGACCCAAACGTCGGCGTGGTGCAGGTGCCGGATGTTCGTTTGGAGCCCTTGCGTCAAATTGCCAAGACCGAGGTGGTAATTCCGGCAGCAATCGAATTCGTCGATATCGCCGGATTGGTGGCGGGGGCCAGCAAGGGGGAGGGGCTCGGCAACAAGTTTCTCGCCAATATCCGTGAGGTTGACGCCATTGTCCATGTTGTGCGTTGCTTTATTGACGATGATATTATCCATAATATGGGCAGTGTCGAGCCTTTACGCGACATTGAGGTAATTCAAACCGAGTTGGTGTTGGCTGATATCGCTTCACTGGAAAGTCAGCGCGACAAGGGTGTCAAAAAGGCCCGCGGTGGTGATAAAGAGGCGGCAATACAGATCGCCCTGATTGAGCGCTTGCTGCCGCATTTGAATGAAAATAAGCCGGCTCTTACGCTATCGATGAGTGATGATGATCGGCAGGTTCTCAAACGCCTTTGTTTGCTGACTGCCAAGCCCGTTCTTTATGCATGCAATGTAGCTGAGACAGATCTAGCCGATCCCGCCAACAATGCCTATGTGAAGGCTGTGCAACACTATGCCAGCGAGCACCACGATG
The DNA here is from genome assembly GCA_007117865.1 of Puniceicoccaceae bacterium. Lineage (GTDB taxonomy): Bacteria > Verrucomicrobiota > Verrucomicrobiia > Opitutales > Coraliomargaritaceae > SKFT01. The sequence continues at coordinate 16,201 of SKFT01000020.1, forward strand.
CGGGCAGCTGCGTCATTTCGGCAGCGGTGGAGGCAGAGCTGGTGGATTTTTCGCCGGCAGAAGCCAAGGCCTATTTGCAAGAGTTGGGGGTGGAGGACTCGGGTGTTTCCGCTCTTATCCGTGCTACCTACGACTTGCTCGGGCTCGCTTCCTATTTTACCGCCGGCGAAAAGGAAGTGCGGGCATGGACTTTCCGTAAAGGCATGAAGGCACCGCAGTGCGCGGGTGTGATTCATACCGATTTTGAAAAGGGGTTTATTAAAGCCGAGGTGGTATCCTATCACGATTTGATTGCCGCGGGTAGTGTGTTGGCTGCCAGAGAAGCGGGCACATATCGTCTTGAAGGTAAGGAATATTGCTTTGCCGATGGCGATGTCGCCGTCTTCCGCTTTGCTTAGCAGCCAGTCTGCTATGGTCAAATGCCATAGGCGAAAAAAATCCGCCACCGTTCAGCACTTTTAGACAGGCTTTTTCAAAAGTGAACAAAGTGGTGAATCATGCTTTAAGCTTGAATCATTCCGGAAATAAGGAAGAACCACGCAAATAGCCCGCCAAAGAGCACCATCAGTAATCCAATCACAACCAGAAAGTTGGCAAATGCTTCAGTGGTAAACACGCTTCCTGATCCAAACAGGGTACGGCAAACAGCACGCTTAATTTCCCGCTTTTGATCAATACTGCAAAAGATCAGGTAAAAGCCCAGAATGACAGGAATGACACTCAGTGCGATTTTAAAAATGAGAATTACAAAGCCTATATTTACCAGTTCCATAATAGTTACTATTCCAATCTGTTATAAATAGCGCCTGCGCAAGCTGTTTTGGAATAGCTATAAATACAATTAAAAACAGCTGCGTAGCATAATAGCAAGAGTAATAAGATTATGCCGAATCCATTTAAAAGAGCTTTACCCCAGGCAGTGTCCCGACTGGCACCGCTCCGGCGCTTAGTGCGTTGCACTTTCCATTAGGGCAGCTGGCTGCTACCCATGAGATAGCGATCGCATTCGCGTGCCACAGCCCGGCCTTCATTGATGGCCCAGACAATAAGCGATTGACCACGGCGCATATCGCCAGCGGCAAAAACTTTTTCCACGCTGGTTTGGAATTGTCCATATTCTGCTTTTACGTTGGAGCGCGCATCCTGTTCCAGTCCGAGTTCTTCAATAATGGTATTTTCCGGTCCCAGAAAGCCCATTGCCAAGAGAATCAGATCGGCAGGGATAACCCGCTCACTGCCTTCGACTTTTTTCGGGATGAAACGGCCACCTTCCTCGGTCCACTCAATGTTGTGCACGTGAATGGCTTTAACCTCGCCGGCTTCATTGCCTTCAAACTTGCTGGCCGTTACCAAATATTGACGCGGGTCCTGACCATACAACGCAGCGGCCTCCTCCTGCCCGTAGTCCATTTTGTAAACCTTGGGCCATTCCGGCCATGGATTGTTCGCGGCACGATCCTCGGGTGGGCGCGGCATGATTTCCAGTTGGGTAACGGACTCGCATCCATGGCGGATACTGGTGCCAACACAGTCGGTGCCAGTGTCGCCACCACCGATAATAACAACGTGTTTGCCTTTGGCCAGTTCGCTGAACTGCTCTGCCTTACCTTCGCGCAGACCCCATAGCTCCTTGGTGTTGGGACCGAGAAACTCCATTGCGAAGCGGATGTTTTTCAGGGGTCGTCCTTCAATCGGCAAATCGCGCGGTTTGGTAGCGCCGCAGCATAGTACGACGGAATCATATTCATCCAATAGTTCCTTGGCCGATAGATTGCGACCGACTTCCACGCCAGTGCGGAATACCACACCCTCATCTTCCATGATTTTGACCCGCCGGGTAACAACGTCTTTCTCCAGCTTCATGTTGGGGATGCCATACATGAGAAGTCCGCCAACGCGGTCGGCGCGTTCATAAACTGTTACCAAATGACCGGCCTTGTTTAGCTGATCGGCTGCCGCCAATCCGGCGGGACCGGAACCCACCACGGCGACTTTCTTGCCAGTCCGGTGCTGCGGTGGATTGGGTACCATCCAGCCTTCTTCCCAGGCTTTGTCGATGATGGCGCATTCGATATTTTTGATCGTTACCGGCGGTTCGATAACACCCAATACACAGGAACCCTCGCAGGGTGCGGGGCAAACACGTCCGGTGAACTCCGGGAAGTTGTTGGTCTTCATTAAGCGGTGGAAGGCATCCTTCCACTTGCCTTTGTAAACCAGATCGTTGAACTCGGGGATCAGGTTGTTGATCGGGCAGCCGCTCGCCATATTATTCAGCGTTATGCCAGTGTGACAGTAGGGCGTTCCGCAATCCATACAACGGGCACCCTGGGTGCGGAGCTTGTCCTCCACAAAATGCTCGTGGATTTCATCCCAATCCTTGATGCGCTCGAGTGGCGCACGATCCGCAACCGTCTCGCGACGAAACTCCATAAATCCAGTGGCTTTTCCCATGATATTAAATCCTTAAGTGTTCACAATTACTTTCGCCAAGGAAGCGTGATCAATGACCCGCCTTGACGTTTTCTTCGAAGGCCGCCTGAATGGCATCATCGCCTTTCAGTCCACGCTCCTCAGCTCGACTGAGCGCATTCAATACGCGCTCGTAGTCCTGTGGCAGGACTTTGACAAACTGCGAGACCGTATTGTCCCAATCGGCAAGGATGGACTTGCCTCGGGCCGAACCGGTATAAGCCACATGTTGCTCAATGCGCTCGCGCACGTGTGCTATTTCCGCATCGCCACATTCGATCAAACGATACACGTTGACCATTTCGCGGTTAAGGTATAGACGTTCGAAGTTGGTTTCAGTATCGAGCACATAGGCAACACCACCAGACATGCCGGCGGCGAAGTTGCGGCCAGTGCGGCCGAGACAAATAACGGAGCCACCGGTCATATACTCACAGCCGTGGTCGCCAACTCCTTCAATCACCGCATGAGCACCGGAATTGCGCACACAGAATCGCTCTCCGGCAACACCAGCGGCAAACAGCTCGCCTTTGGTAGCACCATAGAGTGCAACGTTGCCGGTAATGATGTTTTCATGCGCAACGAAGTCGGCAGGAGCATCCTTTGGCGGGAAGACAATGATTTTGCCTCCCGAGAGTCCCTTGCCGAGATAGTCGTTGGTATCACCCTCTACCTGAATACTAATTCCCTGCGGCACAAAGGCACCCAAGCTTTGTCCAGCGGAGCCGGAAAAGTTCAGCCGGATAGTGTCCTCGGGCAAGCCCTTCGCACCATACCGACGGGAGATCTCAGCGCCAAGGATGGTACCCACAACACGGTTGGTGTTGACGATTGGAAGATCGACGGTTACCTTTTCACCTTTGTCCAAAGCGAGCTTGCAACGCTTCAGCAAATCCGTGTTGTCCAATGCCCGATCCAACAAGTGATCTTGCTTCATCGTGCAATAGGTGCCAACTTCCGGACCGACCGCCGGTTTGTAGAGAATGCGGGAATAATCCAGCCCCTTGGCCTTCCAGTGATCAACCGCTTTGCGCATTTCGAGCTTATCCACACGGCCTACCATTTCATTGATTGTGCGGAAGCCGAGTTTTGCCATGTGCTCGCGTAATTCCTCTGCGACAAAGCGCATGAAGTTGACCACAGCATCGGCGGCACCCATGAACTTTTTGCGCAGGATAGGGTCTTGCGTGGCCACTCCCACCGGGCAGGTGTTCTTGTGGCAGACACGCATCATCAAACAGCCCAATGTAACCAGTGGTGCGGTGGCAAAACCAAACTCTTCAGCACCGAGCATGCAAGCAATAGCAACGTCGCGCCCAGTCTTGAGCTGACCATCTGTTTCCACTACCACTCGGCTGCGCAGGTCATTGAGCAACAAGGTTTGATTGGTTTCAGCCAGTCCCAGCTCCCAGGGTGCGCCAGCGTGTTGAATGGAGGAGCGAGGCGAGGCACCCGTGCCACCATCATAACCGGAGATCAGGATTACATCGGCCTTGGCCTTGGCTACGCCTGAGGCAATCGTGCCGACGCCGACTTCTGATACCAGCTTGACATTGACGCGGGCATTGACGTTGGCGTTTTTAAGGTCGTGGATAAGCTCGGCAAGATCCTCAATCGAGTAAATGTCGTGGTGCGGGGGAGGGGAGATCAGCCCCACTCCAGGAGTCGTGCCGCGCGTCTTGGCAATCGGCGGCAATACTTTGTGCCCGGGCAATTCACCGCCTTCACCAGGCTTGGCTCCTTGCACGATCTTGATTTGCAACTCGTCTGCATTGACCAAATAGAAACTGGTTACGCCAAAGCGCCCGGATGCTACTTGCTTGATTGCAGAACGGCGGCTGTCGCCATTGGCATCGGGCGTAAAACGGTCATAATCCTCACCGCCTTCGCCGGTATTCGACTTGCCGCCCAAGCGGTTCATTGCAATGGCAAGCGACTCATGGGCTTCCTTGCTGATCGAACCATAGGACATGGCACCAGTCTTGAACCGTTTGACAATCGATTCCACCGATTCCACTTCTTCAATCGGCACCGATTTGTTGTCGTCGAATTTAAATTCCATCAATCCGCGCAAGGTAAACATCTCGCGCGACTGATCATCAATTACACTGGAGTATTCGCGGAAAACCGCATAGTCGCCCAAACGGGTGGCCTTCTGCAATTTGTGGATGGTGGTTGGGTTGAACAAGTGTCGTTCCCCTCCTGCGCGCCATTGATAGACGCCGCCCGGCTCGAGTTCCGCATCCGAACCGCGCTGCTCGAATGCCAGGCTGGCGCGCAAATAGGACTCCTTGGCAATGGTCGACAAACCAATCCCCTCAACGCGTGAGGCAGTCTTGGTGAAATACTTGTCAATGACGTATTGGGAAAGTCCTATCGCTTCGAAAATCTGTGCCCCGCGGTAGCTGGCTACTGTCGAAATCCCCATCTTTGCCATGGTTTTGACGACGCCATTGAGGTTGGCTTTCAGGAACTTCTTGCAGGCGCTCTCAGACTCGCCTTTGACGTCGCCAATCGAAACCAGGTGGCGCACCGTTTCCAATGCCAGATAAGGGTTGATCGCATCGGCGCCAAACCCCAGCAATAAAGCAAAGTGATGCACTTCGCGCGGTTCACCGCTTTCCAGAACTATCGAAACCCTGGTGCGGGTTCCTTCGCGGATGAGGTGGTGGTGCAGTCCGGAACAGGCAAGCAGCGCAGGGATGGGACAGCGTCCGGACTTTAATTTGCGGTCCGACAAGATCAGGATGTTAATGCCGTCGGCGATAGCAGTGTCGGCACGCTCAAACAAACGGTCCAGCGCCGCTTCCAGGCCGCGGCCACTGATAGCCGGCTCGTCAATGCTGTTGTGGCCAGGATTCAATCCGCCCATGTCCGGTTCAAATAAAATCGGCAAAGTCGCCGAACGGAAACCGTTGCTGTTAATATCCTTCAATTGCGCCAGTTGGTATTCGTCGATCAGCGGCGATGCATATTCGATCCGATGGCAGTTACTGGCGTCCGGTTCGGCAAGGTTGCCCTCGGCTCCCAGGAAGCTGATGCTGGAGGTGATCAACTCCTCACGGATGGGATCGATGGCTGGATTGGTTACCTGCGCAAACAACTGCTTGAAGTAGTTGTAAAGCAATTGAGGCTTGTCGGAAAGCACTGCCAGCGGTGCGTCGTTGCCCATCGAACCCAGCGGTTGCTTGCCGGACTCGGCACTCGGTGCAACAATGAAACGCAAGTCCTCGTAGGTGTAGCCAAATGCACGCTGACGTTGACGAATGTTTTCAAAATTGTCTTTGATCAGCTTTTTGGGTTCCGGTAATTGCTCAGAGGCTACCAAGTTGTCCGTCAACCACTGTCCGTAAGGTTGTTCGGTGGCAACGGCTTCCTTGATTTCCTCGTCGCCAACAATACGTCCCTTCGAGGTGTCGACCAGGAACATGCGTCCCGGTTGCAGGCGTCCTTTTTTAACGACATCAGCGGGCTTTAGGGATGACAATACGCCCACTTCAGAGGCCATGATGACCAAGTCATCCTTGGTCACATAGAAGCGTGAAGGACGCAAGCCGTTGCGATCAAGCACCGCGCCGATACTAACGCCATCCGAGAAGGCAATTGATGCCGGACCATCCCACGGCTCCATTAGGCAGGCGTGATATTTGTAAAATGCGCGTTTGGTTTCCGACATCGATTCGTGGCGCTCCCACGGCTCGGGAATCATCATCATCATGGCATGCGGCAAACTGCGTCCGGCAAGGACCAGGAACTCCAGGCAGTTGTCGAATTTTTGCGAATCGCTGCCATCTTCGCGAATCACGGGAATGAGTTTTTTGAAATCGCTGCCAAAGGCCTTCGATGCCAACTGCATTTGCCGGGCATGCAGCCAGTTTTCATTGCCACGCACGGTGTTGATTTCACCGTTGTGAGACATGTAGCGGAAGGGCTGGGCGCGCGGCCAACTGGGGAAGGTATTGGTGCTGAAACGGCTGTGCACCAGCGCCATGGCGCTTTCACAATCGGCATCGTGCAGGTCGGGGAAGTAGTGTGTCAATTGCTCGGTGGTTAACATCCCTTTGTAAACAATCGTCTTCGACGACATCGAGCTGATATAAAATAAAGAGTCTTCGTCCGCGCCCTGATAGCGGATGCGATGGGTGGCAACCCGACGTACGATATAGAGCTTGCGCTCAAAGTCCATCGTGTTGTCGATCTTGTGGCCACGACCGATGAAGACTTGCTTCATGGCCGGTTCGCAGGCGGCGGAGGCTTTACCCAGGGTGCTGTTGTCGATCGGCACATCACGCCAACCAAGTAATTCCAACGATTCTTCTGCGATAATGTTATTGATGATTTCGATTTCACGCTCCTGATCTTCCTCATCCTTGGAGAGAAAAATGAAGCCGACTCCGTACAAACCTTCCTCAGGCAACTCAAAGCCCGCTTCGCTAACGCACACTTTCTGGAAAAATTTATGCGGGATCTGCATAAACAAACCGGCGCCATCGCCGGTGTTGGCATCACAACCACAGCCGCCGCGGTGATCCAGATTCACACAAATCTCCAAGGCTCCCTCAATAATTCGGCGGGATTTGCGTCCTTTTATGTCAACTAGGAAGCCAACGCCACAATTATCGTGTTCCAGTGACGGATCGTAGAGTCCCTGGGCCTTTGGGTGAAGCATTTTATTATCCATATGCAAAAAGAAAGTGTTCAGTTGAGCGTAGGCACCTCTGGCGGCTGCCGAGTATGCAGGAAATTGTTGAAAGTAGCACCAGATTCGATGCTGTCTATAAGAAATTTTAGTCCTTTTGTGGGCAGCAAAGCGAGAATTGGTGCCTGCAAGGCAGCGATTGGAATGCCAAATCACTGAAGGTTGGACATTTAACTGTTATCACCCCAGCGTTTATGAGCTGCGGTGGAGAAGCCAATTAGCTAAAAGAATCGTAAGGAGCGCGAGCGCATGGCTTCATGCTCTTCATCGGTGCAGGGAGCATTGGTGGGTACTTCCGGCATCTCGTCGTTAGGATTAACCAAGCCGTTGGATAAGAGGTAGTTTTCAACTTCCTCTCCACTTACATCGGCAAGCATTTTACCATCAATCTCCACACAGGGCGATAGCGGTTGCCCCGACTTGGCCACCATTTCAGCATACTGTTCGGCGTCATTGATGATGTCGCGATCTTCATACTCCAGGTGGTATTTTTTAAGAATAGCGCGAACGCCCATGCTCCAGCCACAGTAAGGTTTCAGGTATGCAATAATTTTCATATTAGCCTACAGTTGGGAATAATCAGCTCATTTGTCAAACAAGCGTCTTAAAAATTATGGTTCGATTCCTTTTTTAAAGGAATTTGGGTTGAAATTTCATACCCAGTGCAAGGTAGAGTGCCGTTTGCGCTGGGCGCGGGTAAGCAGCGGGACTTTATCCAAAGCAAAGCCATTCCGTTGCCTGGGCAAGGAATCGCGCGCCACTTGCTGCAATGCTTGCCAACGCGACCAAGGGTAATCGGGTGCTGAGGCGATTTGATAGCGCAAGCTCTGCCATTCAAGTCGTGCGCGCTCAATATCACCACTGCGAATCTCCACCTCAGGATGCGTTTGCCGCAGTTGATTAAGGGGAAAATCTGACTGCAATATCACGCTGGCACCACCGCCGTAATCTTCCGGTACCCCATCGCGCAGAAGTCCGGGGATATTGCTGTGCCCGTAGCAATTGCGACATAAGGCCGCAATTTGACACCCTCCGGCGTCAAAATCCGCAAAACGGTGTCCCGCTCGCAAGGTAATTAAATCCTTTAACAATTCTCCAGCTTCATAACTGCTCGCTTCAAGACAGGCCGCAATCGCCAGCCCTTCCGCTTGCTGGAAGAAAGAGGCAATGACACCCCGGCGGGTAGGGTGACCGCGGGAGTCAATCAACCCAAGCCCCAGCCAACACGCGGCTATGGACTCTTTGTTGAAGCCCCCGGCAGTTACCTTTGCTCCAGTTGTTGCTGTTGGCAAGGACTGTTCGGAGCCAGCTATTTGTCGCCGTCGCAGGCGCGGATTGAGCAAGGCCTGCCCTTCGCGATCAACGTATGCCAAGATGGGAGCGCGACTGAAATCCAGACGCGCAAACAAGATGCCTTTGCGCTCCACCCATTCAATACACTCACCACCTCCTGTGAGTTGCGGTAGCAGCGGTAACACCTTTTTCTCCAATCCTTCAAGGGTCCACTCGCGGATAATGGACGTATCGCCACCCTGTTCTTGCTGCAGCTGACGTAATCCACGCCGTAACCATTGTGTGATTCGCACCGTCGATCGATTGGCTCTGTCGGGAAATAAGGCCAAAGCCAATTCTTTACCATAGCGCCGTTCTTGAACCCGACCTCTGCGCAAGCAACAACAGACTCCGACACTAAAGTGAGCAATGGCCGCAGCGCTGGCTATTGCCGGCAGCCACTGGTCTTCTTGACGATGCCAGCTGTCGCCAAAAGCGATCCGCCGGGGTGCCAGTCGTCGCTCCCAGATGCCTTTCGAGTTTAAAAACTCCACCACAATTCCACCAGCCAGTTGACTGGCCAAAGCGGAGAGAGAGGCCTCGCTAGTGGCGGATGCGGGTTTTTTCCCCACCTCCATTGCCTCCTTCCCCTGCCAGTGTCGCAGGGTGTCAAATCCCAACAAGACACGCTCATCCGCAAATAGTCGCGCCGCCATCGCCCGTGCGGCAGAGACAGGGTCTTTACCAGCCTCTACAGCTGTCTGCATAACTGTTAACAAGTTGCTCCAATCCACTTTAGCGCTGCGCTTGAGAGTGATTGCCCGCGCTTCCGCCATGCGCGCATGACGCTCCGCATAGAGGATGCTGCCACGTTCATCGATGCCTCTCCTGCCAGCCCGGCCAAACATCTGCAATAATTCGTCGGGACGTAATCGCGCACTTGTTTCACCGATACGGTATTCGCGGTCGAGAACTACAACCGAGCGCACGGAGAAGTTGATGCCCGCCGCCAATCCGGTGGTGGCAACGACAATTTTTAACTGACCAGCTCGTGCCAGCGGTTCGATCAATCCCACCCGTTGGGCATAGCTGAGTCCGCTGTGGTGAAAGGCGATTCGGTGACGCAAGAGTCGCGCCAGCGAGCCATCAGCCAACTGCTTTTGCGCGGCTGTCAGTGATAGGAAGTCGCTGGCGGCAAATTGATTTGCCAGTATCTTTGCCAGCGTCTCCGCGCTGCGACGGCGTGGGGCAAATACCAGGATCGGACCCAAATCAGCCATCAGCGCGCGCGCCAACAAGCGCGGCAGTCTTCCCTGTATATGACTCGGCACGCTGTCCGGCAATGCCTCAAGTGCGAACTCCTCCAGTGGCACCGGTCGATCCAGGCACTCAACCAACGCTACCTCCCGACCGAGTCGACGCAGCCACTCGGCGACTTGTTCCGGATTACCCACACTGCCACTCAGCAATAATAATTGCGTGTGAGCCGGAGCGCATGCCAGCGCGGTTTCATAGTGAACGCCCCGCCCAGCGTCCGCCAACATCTGATATTCGTCTATTATAAGTAGGTCCGGACCGTTGCCCTCCATCAATCCGCGTTTACAAGTCTCCAGTGTAGCGACCACAAGGGGTGCATCCGGATCGATCACCACATCTCCCGTGGTAATGCCTACGCGCCACCCCCGCTCACGCCAGGTATGGAATTTGTCATTGGCCAGGGCCCGTGTCGGCACGGTGAAGATCGCTCGTCGTCCAGTAGTTTGCTCCAGCCACTGTTCAAATACCAGCGTTTTGCCTGCGCCTGTTGGAGCCTGCACAATCACATCCTTTCCCGCCAACAGAGCCCTGATTGCTTCCTGTTGCCACAGATCGGGAACCAATAACGTTTCGCCAGCATGGCCTGTTGTATTCAAACGGTTTCCCCAGGACGATGCCAATGGATCGCTTGTCCGTCCGGGCTTGGATGCGGAAATCGTTCTCATGATTGCGAACATGCTTAATTTGCGAACATATTCAAGACCTCAGCAGCCCTTTTCTTTTATCACCATTTCGGGATTGACCCGATTTTTCCCATGTCGATGATACGGGTTATATCAGGCTTTGGATTTCATTCACTGCTCCCGTAGTTCAATGGATAGAGCGCTGGCCTCCGAAGCCGGAAATTTGGGTTCGAGTCCCAACGGGAGCACCATTATTAGGGCAGAGTCTGCATCAGCCGGAGTAGCAACATCCGTCTTTCAAGTTATCCCGGAGCACTCACCATTGGTTGTGGTGCACCCGCGCCGGATCATAACGGTATTCCGCAGGTAATGGTTCGACAGGTTCTCCCAGAGGGAATAAGGCAAAGGGTTCGATATTGTCCGGCAGCTGAAAAAGCTCGCGACAGCCCGCTTCGCGGGGCGGAATGCCCGCTACCGAAATCCATACCGCTCCCAATCCTTGCGCGTGCGCGGCAAGCAAAATATTTTGTGCAGCACAGCAGCAGTCTTTGTCGCCGAATCCGGCAAACTTTTCCAATCGACGATCGAGACATAGCAATATTGCTGCCTGCGCTTGTTGGAACATCGCATTGCCATCATCAACGGCGTCAGCAAGGGCATCGAGCTGATCCCGTGAATCGATAATAACAAAATGCCAAGGCCTGCCATCACCTGCGCTGGGCGCGTTCATCGCCGCTTCCAGTAGTCGCTTGATCGCACTTTCGCTAACGGGCTTGGAGTTGAAAGCGCGAATGCTGCGCCGGGTCATGATGGCTTCGAGGGTGTCCATAATTATCACTTTTTCGTTTCACTGTTGCCGTTGATTCCAGCGTACACAATCGTCGTAGCAAATACCTTTGCCACCAAACAAGTCCAACGCGCTGCCGATTGCCAAATCAACCCGTCCGTTGCTGAGCGATTCTACCCGCGCTAAATCCTCCACTGTGCTGGCGCCGCCCGCATAGGTGATTGGCACGTTGGCCGATTGCCCCAATAATGCTACCAAGTCACTGTCAATTCCTGCGCATTTGCCTTCCACATCCGCTGCATGTATTAATAGCTCGGCACAATATTCACTCATCCGCAACAGGGTCTCGCGCTTAATCAACAAGTCGGTAAGGGTTTGCCAACGATTCATTGCCACGGTCCAGCCGTCGCTACCCCGGCGGCAACTCAAATCAATCACCAAATGCTCGCGACCCACGGCTTTTATAAGTGCTTGGAGCTTGGTGATGCTGAAGCAACCCGCTTCATCAAATAACCACGAGGTGGCTATCACGTGACTGGCACCAGCGTCGAGCCAGTCAGCAGCGTTATCCGGGTTGACGCCTCCACCAAGTTGCAATCCTCCCGGCCATTTCACAAGCGCGGCACGGGCAGCAGATTGATTGCCGGGACCCAACTGAATGACATGCCCCCCCCTGAGTCCATCTCGTCGGTAGAGCCCGGCGTAGTATTCCGCGGGTTCATTACTGCTGAAGTTCGTCTGCAATCCGCTGTCGTCATCGCGCAAACTGCCGCCAACAATCTGCTTCACAACCCCACGGTGCAAGTCGATGCAGGGGCGGAAACGGGTCATGTTTGTGCCCCCTTGCGTTGACGCATTTTTTCGGCCAGATAAATCGCCTCTATGCGCTTAAAGTCATCAGCACGCTCACCACTGGGCAAGCGGTAATCGTATTCACCCGCTTGCTGTAGCTCCATGCGGGCGGTTTCCAATCGCACCTTCATCGTAGTTTCCGATTCACTGGCTCGGCCGCGCAAGCGCTTTTCCAACTCTTCCAGACTCGGTGGTTCAATGAATACGCTTATCACCCGACCTGCCAATAATGGATCCGATTGTGCTGCATGCCGAAATGTCGCTGCTCCCTGGACATCGATGTTTAATAATAAATCGACCCCTACTTCAAGCTTGTCGCGTATTTCGCTCTTAAGGGTGCCGTAGGTGTTTGTGTGAACCTTTGCGTATTCATAAAACTCTCCGGCTTCGATTTTTGACTCAAACGTCCGTTTACTCAGAAAGTAATAGTCAACTCCATCCGATTCGCCTTTGCGGGCTGGGCGGGTAGTGGCTGTTACGACTCGACTCAGGGATGGATACACTGCCAGCAGAGCTTCACACAGGGTGGTCTTGCCAGAGCCTGCCGGGCCGGAAAGGATGAATAGCAGTGAGGGTTGCATGAGCATTTACATCTTCACCCTAATAGGTTAACGCAACAAACAAAAGCAGCAAGCCATAAGCACCAATAATGCCGCCACAGAGTCGAGGACGCAATGGATTATCAAATAACAAACAAAAAAAATCCCTTAGACGATAAGGAACAGCAGCCAAATAAAGCGCAATTATGATGCTGAGATAAATGACAACAACTAAAAATAGCCGTGTCGCCTGCGGCATGCCATAAGCGGTCCCCAATACCTCCGTCGCATAGAGCAGTAGCAATGCAGCCAATCCACGCACTGCCAAGAAGTCGGGCACTTGAAAAAAGGATAAAATGGCGATGACTGCAAAGCCGGCAAAGAGTAAATTGCGGTATTCGCCAAAGTCAGCAGGCCCCAGGTTGGCCACATAGGTCAAAAGAAACCAGGCGCTGGCACCTCCGAATGCCAACAGGGCCGCTGTTTTGGAACGCGGGAAGGTCTTCGCACCTGACTCCGCCACGACTGGCTTCAATGCCAAAATTCCTCCCAAAAATAACAGGATCATTCCCGTCAGTAAAGTCGATTGCATTAAACTCATTTGCAGTAGTAAGACAAGCAATGGGCTATCAGAAAAGCAAAATCCACTACCATTGTATTAATGACTCAAATTGCGATCCGTTCGCCGCTTGATACGCCGTCGTATCCATTCACTGAGAAAGTCCAGACTGGTGACCACTACCAAAATACAGATCAACACCGTCGCAAAGCGGTCATACTGACCATATTCCTGATAGGCATGCAGCTGCAAGCCAAGTCCCCCGGCCCCCACATAGCCGATGATGCTCGCTGAGCGAATATTATACTCCAACATCCAAATAGAGTGACTCCATATCATCGGTCGCGCATGCGGCCATATGCCATATTGGAACGCTTGCAGCGGATCCGCACCTATGCCGCGCAAAGAACGTGCCACATCCATGTTCATTGACTCAAACGATTCGCTGAAAAATTTACCCAGATAGCCGATACTGTAAAATGTCAGTGCAATCACTCCAGCTACCGCATTGGCACCCACCGCAACGACGGCAATCACTGCCCAGATCAATGAGGGAACTGTGCGGATCATATTCAAACCCATGCGAATGGATATCACTACCCAGCTCGGAGCCAAATTCTGCGCGGCTCCAACCGCCAGCACCAAACTAACAACAATTGCAAAAAAAGTTGCCAAAATTGCTATCACCACCGTTTCCAATAGGGCGGCTGCCGTGCGATCCAATACCGACCAGTCAGGCGGAAAAAAATCCTGCGCAAATCGCGATAGGTTCTCAATCACATTCACCGAACGACCGCTGCCAGAGACGAAAAACCCGGAAAAAACCACCGCCAACAGAAAAATTAGCAGCGTCATGTTCAGAGCGTTTAATCGCTCATACCAAGGGCGTTTCGGCAGCGAGGGCAAGTGCGGGCGGGGCATTGGATCAGATGATAAGGGACGCGATTTTTCCTGTGGATTGCTATCGCTCATAGACCCGCCCCCTGCAATTCTTTCGCCTGCGGTCGCACATCGCGCATTCGCCATGCACTAGGATCATCCGGATGCAGGGCGATGGTACGGTCAGCCCAGCGGCTAATCAGTGATGGATCATGCAATACGCAGCAGACGCTACGCCCCAACTGACTCGCTTGTTGTCGCAGCAATCCCAATACCCGGCCAGCATAATAAGTATCAAGATTGGAAACCGGCTCATCCGCAAAATAGAGCGCTGGCGATTGAAATAAAGCCCGCGCAATGGCTACCCTTTGTTGTTCACCGCCCGACATCTCAGAAACCCACTTGTAAGGATCTGCGCCCACGCCCAAATCAGCCAATAATTGATAGGCCTCACAACTCTCATTGCCGGGAAATCCTAATAAGGTGCGCAGAAAACCATACCGCCCCAGTCGTCCACATTGCACATTCGTCAGTAAGTCGGCATTTGAAATGAGGTTCAAACTTTGAAAAATGATGCCGAAGTGTCGGCGGCAGGCTCTCGGTTGCTGAGGATTGGCCACTGCGTTTGGACGCACCCAGACCTCCCCTTCCTGTGGTTGCAGCAATCCGCAGAGACAGGAAAGCAAGGTAGTTTTCCCCGCACCTGATGGACCCACCAGTGCAATGAATTCTCCCTTGCGAACCGTTAAGTCCAGTCCGCGAAAAATCCATCTTTCACCTCGCCTAAAGCCTAGACCACGGGCACTAATGACCACATTTTCGTCTGCTTGGTAAGCAATTTTATCAATGGAATCCATTGCAAAATATAGCGACTGGCCGAGATCCGGAACTTTAAAGACGCAGGGTTTCAATCGCTTCCAGCGCTTCTACCGCCGGGGCCAGATGTTCGACGGAATCAACCTCGATTAATGGTGCTCCAAATAGCCTTCGCGACAACTCCGGCTCGTTGACATCAAAAGCCAGAAGTGCCCGACGAAGGGATTCAATAGACTCAACAGAGAGGGATGAGCGAATTGCCAAAACATGAGTAGGCACTGGACCCTGCCGATCCACGACTTTCAAACGTTCGCGTTGCTCTGCACTTAGATGCCGATCTTCATCAAATACATAATAGCTGACTGCCGCCGCTTCGACCGAACCATCCAATACGCGTTCAACGGCACTCACATAACCAATACCATAAAAAACATTACCCGTGCCAAAGAAATCCTCAGGACTACCCCCTGCTTGAATCAGATTTCTTTTTAACAGTGCTGCGACAGGAACGATAAAGCCGGAAGTACTGGTTCTCGATGAGAAAGCAATGGGTTTACCCCTTAATGACTCTATGGATTCGTAGGGTGCATCCCGCAAAGCCAACCAATAGCTTTCATAGTATGAACGCCCATCAATTTCAGTGGCAACCAATACATCGACTGCTTCACCCAGGCGTACTGCCGCTGTTGAGTTGATATATCCAATATCAACTGTCCCGTTGCGGAATCCCTCTCTCAATACGGCGGAACTCAAAGGTACTGTAATGCGTACTGCCAATCCCGTTTCCGCTTCAAGAAAAGCCCGTAGACGATCACCGTCCTGCATAATCGACTCCGGATCGCGATCAGGCTCGAGTGCAAATACGATTTCACTCAGCTCACTAGTATCCCCACCGCGACTACACCCGGATTGAGTTACCAGCACGATTCCAATACTCAGTAAACCCACACACCATAGTTGAATTAAAACCTTCATAATATTGAGACTCTTTCTCATGTATTTTCATGATGCTGTCAAGCCGATGTAACCCCAATATAAAATTCTTTATTGACACCA
>SKFT01000109.1 GCA_007117865.1 Puniceicoccaceae bacterium
ACGGGCATCCTTGCCTACGCCGCCAAATTTGCATCCGCCTACTATGGACCCTTCCGCGACGCGGTTGGCAGTGCACAGGCGGCTGGGACGCACACCTTGGACAAGCGCGGCTACCAGCTCTCACCCGGCAATCGCCGCGAAGCCTTGCTGGAGTGCCTGCTGGATCAGCAAGAGGGTGCCGACATACTGATGGTCAAGCCGGCAGGTCCCTACCTGGATATTATCCGGGATGTCCGCCAAGCCATTGACTTGCCATTGGCTGCCTATCAGGTATCCGGTGAATACGCGCAAATCCATGCCGCTGCTAAAATGGGTTGGCTGGATTTGGAAAAAGTCCGTGACGAATCATTAATTGCGATTCGCAGAGCGGGTGCCGATATGATTTTTAGCTATTTTGCCGAAGCCATCGCCCGAGAACAGGCACAGTAGGCTAAGAGTGAGGCGAGCGAGGCTACATTTCGGCGTGACTCCTGTAGCCTCGAACGTAAGTTCGGGGAGTAATACCCAAAGTTCCTGAATCGTATAAATTGCGTTTGCCTTAACCGCTTTTATTCTCTTAATTGTAATAATCCTAATTCATCAAAATGAGCGGTAAAAACAAAAAACCCATTCTTTACATCAAGCCCAGTTGCCCATGGTGCCGGGAAGCATTGACTTTTTTCCAACGGCATGGCCTTGACCTTGACATACGCGATGTTGAATCCAACGCACAGGATATGTCGGCGATGATTTCTCTCAGCGGTCAGACCATGACCCCGACCTTTGTTTTCGAAGACTTTATTGTTGCCGATTTTTCGGTTGATGAATTCAACGCCGAGCTCAACGAGTTCCCTGAAATGCGACGCTCCCTTGGCATTGGCCACGGTGAGGACTGATCAGCGCCGTGGCGGATTCCGCGCCGACTGACTCTATCCGCCTCGACAAATGGCTCTGGGCGGTGCGTTGTTACAAGACCCGCAGTTTAGCCACCGAAGCCTGCAAGGCTAACCACGTCAAGTGCAATGGCCACCCGGCAAAGCCAGCGCAACAAGTTCGCTGTGGCGACCGCATTGAATTTCTGCAAGCGAATGTCCGCCGCATCTACATCGTGCGTGGGCTAATTGAAAAGCGGCTGGGTGCCGCGCTGCTGGACCCCTACCGCGAAGACGTCACTCCACAGGAAGCGTTAGATGCGGCGGCGGAGCGCAGGAGCAACGCACGGCTTTTCAACACCAGCGGCAGCACGCGACCGACCAAGCGCGACCGCCGCCGCATGGAGGAATTCCGCGATCAGTTACTGGGGGATTAATACCCAACCACTGGGCGCCGCCGCTTTAACAGTGGTATGATAAAGGAAAGCAGTGCCAACAACAATAGGATAAAGGTGATCGGCCGCGTCACAAACACACTGGCACCATCCATCATAATTGCGCGGCGAAAATTGGTCTCTGCGATGGACCCAAGCACCATCCCGAGGATAACGGGCGCCAGCGGATAGTTGTAGCGTTTTAGAATCCACCCAACCAAACCAAAGCCAAAACAGCATAACACATCGAACAGCGAGTTGCGCACGGCAAAGGCACCAATCACCGACATGCAGGTAACCAGGACGTAAAGGATGCGCTTGGGGATCATGGTTACCTTAACCCACAAACGGCTGCCGGCCAGGCCTATGAGCAACAAAGCGATGTTTGCCACCAACATGGCGGCAAAGATTCCATACAATACATCCGGATTGGTCAGGAATAACTGCGGCCCCGGAGTCAGTTTGTGAATCATCATCGCACCAATCAATACCGCAGTGGTCGCACTGCCCGGAATACCAAGCGTCAACAAAGGCACCATCGCACCGCCCACCGAAGCTGAATTGGCTGCTTCGGCAGCGGCAATCCCTTCCGTACTACCATTGCCAAAACGTTCAGGATGCTTGCTCAAGCGTTTACTGAAGTCGTAACTCAAAAAGGAAGCGATTGCCGCACCTGCGCCAGGGAATACGCCAATGACGGTGCCCAGCAAAGAGGAGCGCAGCGTCACCCAACGCAACGCCCAATAGTCCTTGATCCGTGGCCAATGTCCCTTGATTTGATCCAATCCGACGCGGTCAAAAGCCTTGCGTTCAATCGCCGTAAAAACCTCGCTCAAGGCAAATAAACCAATTAACGCCGGGATCAGCGCGAAGCCATCCGAGAGCGGCGGAAGATCGAAAGTAAAACGCTCGGCGCCACTGATGGCATCGGTGCCGATGGTATTGATCAAAAGCCCCAATAAAGCCGCCAGAAATGCCTTCAGCCAATTGGCACCGGCAAGCGAGGCAATCGTTGCCAGTCCAAACATCGCCATTGCGAAATACTCGGATGGATGAAAACGCACTGCTATCCCCGCCAGCGGGGCGGAAAAAAAGATTAAAATAAAAGTGCCTATCATCCCTGCTATAGCGGAAACAACCAAGGACACACCCAGGGCCATCGCTGGTTTGCCCGCCCGCGTCATTGCATAACCATCAATCGCGGTGACCACGGCCGAGGCCGTCCCGGGTGCATTGATTGTAATAGCGGTGATTGAGCCTCCATAACTCGCGCCGATGTAGATGGCGACCAACAAGATCAGCGCCAGCGTCGGCGACATTCCGTAGGTGAAAGGCACTAGCAAGGCCACACCCATAGAGGGCGACAAGCCAGGCATGGCACCGACGAAAATCCCCAGGGCCACACCTAGAAAAATAATCAATAGGGGCTGCCATGCGCTGACCGCGCTGAGTCCGGTTATCAATTGATCCAACATGTTAAATTAAAATGGCAGCAGTGAGAACAAGCGATCTCCGAGCCCCTGTGGCAAGTCGACATGCAGAAGCCGCACAAATACCAGTTGGGTAAAGACCAGCCAGCACACGGTAATAACAGTGAC